>CAVBQH010000193.1:0-4809 GCA_963597485.1 Acutalibacteraceae bacterium | reverse complement strand
GGCCGGATGAGAACCGGGCGCCGAAGCAGCCGGCACACAAACTGCCTGCGGCCTTGCCGGAGGAGCTGCGCAGCCTTGCCGGGCAGTGGGATCAGCTGATTGCCGGCATTCCGCCGGAAGAACATTATATGAAGATTTGCCTGCAGAAGGCACATCCTACGGTGACGGAGGACGGACAGCTCCTTGTTGTGCTGGATGGCTTCCTGGAGGCGGACTATTTTACGGGAAGAGACAGCGCGCAGAACGTGAAATTCTTCGCGGATTACCTGGCGGCGAAGACTGGGAAGCAGATCCCGGTGCGCTACAAATTCCTTGACAAGGGTCATAAATTTACGGACAATTATGAAGATCTGCGCAGTGTGAATACCAGCGCCATCCAGATGCAGATTGAAGAGGATGATACGCTGTGATACTGCGGATACAGGGTTAGTTATTTAGGTCGATTATTTAAAAATTGAGGCAACCATTCAGTGCCCATCTCGATTTTCCTTCGGAAAACCTCGATGTGGCTGCAGAGGAGAGAATGATATGAGCAGAAAAGGCGGATTCCCGGGCGGGATGCAGATGCCCGGCAGCATGAATAATTTAATAAAGCAGGCACAGCGTATGCAGAGCCAGCTGCAGGAGAACAAGAAGGCCCTGGATGAGAAGGAATTCAGCTTCACCACGGGCGGCGGCGCTGTCTCGGTGACTGTTCTTGGAACAAAGGAGATTAAGGATCTGACCATTGATAAGGATGCGGTGGATCCGGAGGATGTAGAGACGCTGCAGGACATGATTGTTGCAGCTGTCAACGGAGCAATGCAGCAGGTTGACCAGGAGAGTGAGAAGCTTCTGGGCGGTATGGCCGGCGGACTGGGACTTTGATATTTTGAATTTATATAGTGGACATATCAACCATTTGATTGATGAACTGGCGGCGCTTCCGGGGATTGGAAGCAAATCGGCGCAGCGTCTGGCTTTCTATATCATCGGCATGTCACCGGAGCGGGTAAAACGGCTCTCGGAATCCATAACGGAGGCCAAGGAGCATGTGCATTACTGCAGATTCTGCCAGAATCTGACGGATTCAGAGGTTTGTCCGATCTGCGCGGATGAGAAACGCGACCATACAACAGTTATGGTTGTGGAGAATCCAAGGGACCTTGCTGCATACGAGAAAACGGGCAAATACAATGGGACCTACCATGTTCTGCATGGCGCCATATCTCCGATGCTGGGCATCGGACCGCAGGATATCCGCCTGAAGGAGCTGATGAACCGCCTGCAGGATGATACGATTCAGGAAGTCATCATTGCAACGAACTCCAGTCTGGAGGGAGAAACGACGGCAATGTACATCAGCAAGCTGATTAAGCCGACGGGAATAAAGGTTACGAGAATTGCCAGCGGCGTGCCGGTTGGCGGAGATCTGGAATATATTGATGAGGTGACACTTCTGCGTGCCCTGGAGGGGCGCAGAGAGCTCTGAGAAATGCTGATTAATCGAGATGAGTACCGGATAAATACGATTAAATCAGCGTTCTCTAAGACGAGGGAGATGCAAATGAGCGTTAAAAAAAGACATTTCGGAGAGACCAAGGATGGACAGGAGATCTCTATTTATACCATTGACAACGGAATGATTAGTGCCAGTGTGACAGATTTCGGAGCAAATCTGGTAAGCCTTCTGGTACCGGACGCTCACGGGACGGTACAGGATGTGATCCTGGGCTTTGATACGGCAGAGGGTTATTTTGACAACAGCAATTTCTTTGGCGCGCTGATTGGACCGATTGCGAACCGTACAGGCGATGCGCGGTTTGTACTGGACGGACAGACGGTGCAGCTTCCGGTTAATGACACGGTGAACAATCTTCATACGGACTTTGATAATGGAATCCATAAGAGGATGTGGCACACCCTGGAAGGGGAGAACTTTGTAACCTTTACCCTTGAAATGAAGGAAGGTGAGCTGGGACTTCCGGGCAACAAGAATTTCACGGTTACGTATTCGGTGACGGATCAGAATGATCTGTGCATTCATTACCATGCTACAACGGATCGCCATATGATTCTGAACCCTACGAATCATGCCTACTTTAACCTGAATGGACACAATTCCGGCAGCATTGAAGGCCAGGAGCTTCAGCTAAACGCACATGCCTTCACGCCGGTTCGTGAAGGCTCTATTCCCACGGGCGAGATTCGCAGCGTAGAGGGTACGGCGCTGGATTTCACCACCAGCAAGCAGATTGGACGCGATATCAATGCGGATGAAGAGCAGTTAAAGCTTGTTGGCGGGTATGATCATAATTTTGTAATTGACGGGTGGAACGGCGGCAGCGAGCTGCTCCATGCGGCAACAGCCTTCAGCCGGCAGTCGGGACGTCAGATGGACGTTTATACGAATCTGCCGGGGGTACAGTTCTATGCGGGCAATTTTGTAGACTGCCCGAAGGGACAGGGAAAAGAACACTCTACTTATGGAAAGCGCAGCGCATTCTGCCTGGAAACGCAGTATTTCCCGGATACCATCCATCATGAAAACTTCCCGAATTATGTGTTCGGAGAGAATCGGGTGTATGATTCCACGACAATGTACCGCTTCAGTACCAGACAGGATGGATAAGGCTGGCAGAGAGTAACGAATGGCAGTTATAAAGTTTCGAAACCCATATGGGATATTTTCTCCGGATGATGATTACGATGACGGTGAGTTCGACGAGGAGGACTCCGGACAAAGCTTTATCGATGAAGAGCTGGAGGATAGTGAGAATGTATGGAAAAGGCGCAGAGAGATACTGCGCCTTCTTTTGCATGCGGCGGGAATTACAGCGGCAATGGGCGCATTGCTGGCGCTGGTTCTCTTCCTGGCGTCACAGAGGGTATATTCGGGAGCTTCTACAAGTGTGGTAAAGGAAATGTCAATGCAGGAGGACACCTCTTGTGCGACACTGGGGAGCAATATTGTTTACTACACAAGGGATGGCGCCAGTTGCCTGTCTCCGAAGGGGAAGTTGATCTGGAGCATATCCTATGAAATGCAGCAGCCGCTGGTATCGCAGGCCGGAGATGTACTGGCCATCGGAGATTATAACGGGAGTGTTATTTATCTTCAGAATGCGGCGGGAACGCTGGGCTCTGTGAATACGAATATGCCGATTCAGGCACTGGCGGTGTCGGAAAGCGGCGAAGTGGCGGCTGTTTTGTCCGATACGGATGTTGTGTGGGTGTATCTGTTTGACTCATCCGGGAACACCATTGCCTATTTCAAAACAACGATGTCCCAGTCGGGATATCCGATCAGTGTTTCGGTTTCTCCATCGGGCGAGCTCGTTTGCGTATCACACCTTCTTGCGACAGGAAATGGGTTGTCCAGCAGTATAGCATTTTATAATTTTGGCGATGTCGGACAGAACGTGGCAGAGAATAATGTCAGCGGCTTTAATTATGATGATGAAATCTTTCCGGTCACAGCATTTTTGAGTGACTCTGTCTGTGCGGCGGTGTCAGACTCTCGAATTGCGTTCTTTAATGGCAAGCAAATCCCACAAAGCGGCAACAACGCGATGCTCAGTCAGGAGCTGAAGGGTGTATATACGGGGGATGACTATATAGGCCTGCTGTTTATGAATGAAGGAGCAGAGGCGCAGGATACCCTGCAGATTTATGATGCGTCGGGAGCGGTTGTGGGCAGCATCACTTTGTCGGAGGATTATACAGACATACAGATTGCCGGAAAGGCGGTGTATGCCAGCAATGATACCTCCCTTGCAATCTATTCCGTTGAGGGGAAAAAGCGGTATGAAGGCGATTTTGATCAAGAGGTAAGATCGATAATTCCCCGTAGGGATACTATCAGCAAGCTGTATCTTGCGGTGGAAGACGGAATTGAACAGATGACATTGAGGTAACGAGTTGACACCCTATATAATTTTGATTCTGGCTGCGGATATACTGGTACTTGTAGGGATGACCATTCATGGCGCACATGCCGGTTTTGCGAAAATGGTTTCCAAAGTGATTTCACTGATGGTATCGATTACAGTGGTACTCCTTCTATCTACTGTAGTAAACGGATATCGAAAAGGGGATACATCGAATTTTCTGATCGGTGTCTTGCTTTTGATTATCCTTGGAGCATTGTATAAGCTGGTGCATGCGCTGTTGACCTCCATTCGGTTTCTGGCCGGTCTTCCGATCCTTGCGGGCGTGGATAAGATCCTGGGGGTTGTGGCCGGCTTTCTGGAGGGATTTGCAATGCTGTATATTGCGGAATACCTTCTTCGCATGTATCTGCTGCGATGAAGAGTGATACAGCGCGTTTTGCGACTGGAGATGCCGACCTGGTGCATCGATTTTACAATTTGGTGTTTAGTGTTGAATGGCCGTACCTGCATACGCGGGCATGATTATTCGATGCCCAAAACAGCTGTATTGGAGCTTAGCGATAGAGGTGATACTGCAGAATTAACAGAAGGATTGTGGATACAATACCGACAAGTACTATGTATTGTGGTTGCAATAAAAATGTTCACAAAAGTAAAATTCCCTATTGCAAATAGAAAATGTGAATGATAAAATACGATTCGTCGCTGTTGAGGGAACAAAACACGGCGGCTCACGAAGACGGAAATGCTTGCTTCAAAAAGGATTTGAAAAAAGTTCAAAATTCTTGTTGACAAGCTTCTGAAGAAGTGATATTCTAAATGAGTTGCGGCTCACGAGAGCAGCAAACGAAACCTGCCTCGCAGGTGAGCATCGAAAGATGCACGAGAACATTCTCAATCACATAGTGACAATCAAATAGAAATGCAACCCTGAATC
>CAVBQH010000192.1:0-4825 GCA_963597485.1 Acutalibacteraceae bacterium | reverse complement strand
CGGGATCGCCAAACGGTCCTCAATTTCATGAATGCACACATCCTCCGGCGCATCTACAAAAAAGCGGAATACATTTTTCGTGTCTCCAAGAACATAATCCGCACACTTTCCGACAATGACGCAGGACTCTGTCACCGCAAGATAGCGAATGATCTCAGCCTGAAAGTTAAACAGACTTCGGTCCGAAAGGAAATCCTTATCCTGCGGGGACGTTTTCAGTATTTCCTTCGGCGTCTGCCGCAGCATTCCCTGAAACAGCTGCCGGCGCACCTTCTCATTCTTTTCATAGAAGAAACTCTGTTTAATGCCGCTTGTCTCCGAAGCCATATCCAGAATTTCATTCTCGTAGCAGGCAATTCCAAATCGTCTTGCCAGCTCTACACCGGCGGACTTTCCGCCGCTTCCGTAACTTCTAGCAATCGTAATAACCATATTTCCCCTTTCCGAGTGCTTGGGCCATCAGGCCCATGCGAGTGCGCTATACCGACAAATACTTCCGCACCAGTTCTTCATCCAGCTCCTCCATCTGTCCGGAGGCCACCACGGTTCCCTTCTGCAGAATCACGAACTTCTCCGCGAGCCTTCTGGCGAACTTCAGGTTCTGCTCCACCACGGCAATGGTAATTCCCGTCTCTTCCGCAATTTTGCGCAGCGTATCAGCAATTTCCATAACTACATTCGGCTGAATACCCTCTGTCGGCTCGTCCAGAAGAATCATCCGCGGCTCGCCCATAAGGCATCTTGCCAGCGCCAGCTGCTGTTGGAGTCCGCCGGACAATACGCCGCCGTTGCGTTCCATATGTACCTTTAACGCCGGAAAATATCCAAGAACCCATTCCTTTCTCGCCGAGGCATCCACCGACGGATGTCCCATCGCGCCCAGTTCCAGATTCTCATTCACGGTAAGATACGGGATGATCTCTCTTCCCTGCGGAACATATCCAAGTCCCGCCTGGGAACGGCGGAAGGTTTTAACCTTTGTAATATTCTCTCCGTCAAAACGGATCTCTCCGGAGCTCACCGGCAGAATTCCCATGCAGCTCTTGAGAAATGTTGTCTTTCCTACGCCGTTTCGGCCGAGGATTGCCATTCTCTCACCGTCTGCTATGGTCATGGAAAGGTCCTGAATCACCCGGCTCTTCCCATAAGACACATTGACCTTAACTGCTTCAAACATGTTCTTCTCTTCCTTTCGCAGCGCAGCTGCGGCTCCTTCCTATCGGCACCGCTGTTTCATAAGAACAAAGCCGCGTTACTCACCTGTTATCCGAAAGCAGCAGAACTAGCTTTCCTTCAAATACACTGCAACAACTTCCGGATTTTCGGTGATCTCATCCATAGTGCCTTCCGCAAGAACCTTCCCGTAATTGAGCACTGTCACATATTCCGCAACCTGGCGAACAAAATCCATGTCGTGCTCCACGACAATCAGCGTATGCTTGCCCTTCATCCGCTTGATCATTTCTCCCGTTTTGTATGTCTCCGTTGCTGTCATACCAGCCGTCGGTTCGTCCAGAATAATGAGCCTTGGATCCTGCGCAATCACCATGCCAATCTCCAGCCACTGCCGTTGTCCATGCGAAAGATCACAGGCCATGAAATCCGCATAATCCTCCAGATCAATCTGCTTCAGAATGTCCTTGATCTTATCCGAGAATGCCGCGTTCCGGCGGAACAAAAGGCACTTGGTCAGCGACGAATATCCATTCATGGCAATTTCGATATTCTCTCTCACCGTCATATTGTCAAAGACATTCGGCCCCTGGAACTTCCGCCCGATGTGATACCGTCCGGTAATCTCAGTCGTTGTTTTCCCGGTGATATCTGTTCCATCGTAGACGATGCGTCCGTGCGTCGGCGTCGTCTTTCCGGTCACCAGATCCATAAAGGTCGTCTTCCCGGCACCGTTGGGACCGATGATCACACGAAGCTCACCGTCATAGATCTTCATATTGACATCTGTCAGCGCCTGGAATCCGTTGAATTCCACCGAAAGCTTCTGAATATCCAGGAGAACCTTTTTCTCATCACTCATGTTCGGCCTCCTTCTGCAGCAGAGCCTCCTTGCGTCTGGCATCTTTTGCCTTCTGCTGGTATTGAATCAATTCACCAATGATGCCCTTCGGAATCAAGAATACAATGAGCAAAATAATGATTCCCAGCACCAGCTTCCAATACTGCGCAAAATCAGTCGAAATTCCGGAAAATACATTGTTCAGTATGGTTTCCGCAACCTGAAGGACCAGCGTTCCAACCATAGCACCGGTCAGATTTCCTCTTCCGCCGACAGCCACCCATACGAGAACTGTCGTTGAAAGCGTAATTCCAACTGCGGAGGAGTTGATGCTTCCCTGTGTTCTGGCGTAGAGCACGCCGCCAAGTCCTGCAATCATGCCGGATACTGCATAGATCAGAAGCTTAAACTCCGACACCTTAAATCCAAGAAATGTCAGCCGCGCTTCGTTTTCCCGCACAGCCTGCAGAACCTTGCCGAGTCTGGAGTTGGTCAGCGCCAGGCACAGAAGATAAATACCGACCAGAAATGCCAGTACTACAAAGTAAAACTGCTGATCTGTGAAATGGCGTGCAGAATCATTGGAAATCACTGTACGCGACACCAGAGAAATTCCGCTGTTGCCATGAGTAAATTTGCTCTGATTGATGACAAAAAGCTCAGCAACGCCCGACAATGCCATCGTAATCAAAGAGAAGAATACGCCCTGAATTTTTCCGGTGAACATGAAAAAGCCAATGATCAGCGATAAAACGCCCGGAACGAGAAGCGCCATGACAAACGCACCGATCGGAGAGGACAGCGGCGCAAGAAACCACGGAAGCGTCTCAAATTCCATCCAGTCTGCGCCGTTGCAGTAGGCACTGCAGATACCGACCATATAGCCGCCGGCACCGAACAGCAGGCTGTGTCCCATGCTCATCAGCCCGGTGTATCCCCACAGAAGATCCAGGGAGAGTGCGAAGATCATGTAGGCCATAATCCCCGTCATAACATAAACCCAATATTTTCCGGAAAAGAGCGGAAACAGCAGCAAAAAAACGAGAAGTCCCGCATCGATCAACCGGTTCACCGGGAGCTTTTGCAGCAATTTCATAGCTTACCTCCTTTCCTTCGGTGTAAAGAGTCCTTCCGGCTTCAGGCGGACCACAACAATAACAAACAGGAGCACAATAATCTGTGCTGTAACCGAATCCGAGAAGCCGCTGATCCCGGAGATTGCCTCCTGAATGATGAAGGAGGATGCCACGGTTCCTGCAAGAGAGGAAACGCCTCCCATAACTACATTCATAAACGTATTGGTCAGCCAGCTGTCACCAAGCGTATAGGTAACTGCGGAAAGCGGTGCAATAGCCGCGCCGGCAAGACCGGCCAGTCCCATTCCATGGGAAAAGGTGATGGTGTCCACCTTTCTCGTATCGATGCCAAGGCACTCCGTCATCGTCCGGTTCTGGGTAGTGGATCGTATTTTGCGTCCCATGCTCGTTTTGTTGATAAAGAGCACCGTTCCCACCAGTGCCACAACCGCAACCGCACTGATAATCAGACGATACGCCTCCACATAGAAGGGACCGATGTACAGCACCGTGCTGACGGGATAAGAAACCTGCTTGTAGCTCTTGCCAAAGAGAATGAGCGCCAGCTGATTCAGAATGATCGAAATCGCGTAGGTTGCCAGGAGCGTCTCCGCCATCTTGCCATAGAAATGGCAGATGACGGTTTTCTCAATGACAACGCCCAGAAGAAAGCTGATGGCATATGCCAGGAGCAGCGTCAAAGCAAAGGGGATTCCCAGCACCTGATACAGGTAGTAGCAGATATAAGCGCCCAGCATCAGCATGGAGGTATGAGCCAGATTGACCACCTTCATGTATCCCATGATGATCACCAGTCCGAGACTGGTCAGCAAAAGGATAAAGGAGCTGCTGATGCCGGAAATCAAAAGCTGACCGAACAGTTCAGCGTTCATAAACACCTCCCTCACTCTACCGGGATGGGATCGATGGCTTCATCCGACTCATATACAACGGCAATGGAGCCATCCGCCTGCACCTGACCGATTCTGGCCTTTACAGAGATGTGGTGCGTTTCAGGATCCACCTTGATGGTCCCCTGCGGAGCATCGAACTCCAGGTTGTCGAAATTGCTGAGAATGTTGGCGGTTGTGATATCATCGCCGCACTTCTCCAGAGACAGGGCCAGGAGCTTAACAGCATCATAGGTTGCTTCGCCGACAGCCGTTACCGACTTTGCCTTATCCTCACCGAACTTCTCGCCGTATGCCTCCAGGAACTTCTTGTTCGCATCCGAGTCAATGGAGTTGAAGTAGTTTACCGATGCATAGGTTCCGACGGCCGCATCGCCCAATGCCGTGGAGAAGGACTCGTCCATGATGAAGGATGCGATGGTGTACTTGTCAGAGAGTCCCGCTGCCGCAAACTGTGTATAGAAGGATGTGCCGGAATCGCCGTTGAGGTTTGCATAGATCACACAGCCTTCATCGCCGCAGGCGCTCTTGATCTTGGTCAGAATATCGGAAAACTGTGTGGTATCGGAGGGAACCAGTTCATCCCCGACGATGGTGCCGCCGAGCTCTTCAATGGCCGCCTTGGCCTGCTTGTTGATACCGGACGCGTAGGTGGTATCCGTTCCGATCAGGTAGAAGTTGTGGGAGACATTCTCGTACAGCCACGGAACGAACAGATCCCCCTGCTGGTTCGGAACGGCGCCGGTATAAACCACGTGGTCATTGGGCTCCTCGCCTTCGTAGAAGGTCGGGTAGATCAGCGGAATATCGTTCTCATCCACCAC
>CAVBQH010000191.1:0-4882 GCA_963597485.1 Acutalibacteraceae bacterium | reverse complement strand
GGTCTTATCCACATAATAATAATTGGAGCAGGCATCACGAAAATCCGAAACCCCAACCGGTAGGGGCCTGCGCATCGTCTGCATGTCCCTGGCAGGTGCCTTACTTCTCATCCGTTTATCTGCCGGCTTCTGCGCATGGTCCGGAATAATCCATTGTTTTCCATCCTTATATGCGCCGGAAATTCGTCCGGTTTTGCAGAGCTCATTCACCCGGCGCTCTGTAATTTTCCAACGGGCAGCTGCCTCTCGTATCGTCATGACAATGCACCTCCGTTTCAACGTTCCGCTTCTAGAATATCATGCTCCGCGTTCCGAATAAAGCAGGATTGCATTGTTCCGAATAAAACTGTGTGCCCTGCCTCGTCACTCCTGTGCCAATATGGCAGTGGCATTTTGACACAGCTCATCCAGCGTGATCTCATTCAGGATATAGCTTGCAAATTGGTCTCCGATGGCCTCAATTCCTTCCATGGGAACGGCAGTGAAGGTTCGAAGCGTCAGTGAGCATTCTTCTGCATACTGCTGCATGATTTCAATATCCGGAACATCCAGATCCTGCTGCAGGATATCCAGTCTGGCCGGCAGGCGGTGCATCGCATTGCTGTAATTCACGGTTCCCTCATCGCTCGCCGCATAGGACAGAAACCGGTACGCCAGCTCCTTATTCCCGGAAGCGTTATTAACCGCATAGCTCCACGCCGCAACATTGGTCCGGTTAGATCCAAAATCCGGCAGCATCTGCACATGAACCTTTTGATCACTGTACGCATCCAGCTTCGATGCCTGGTAGATGGAACCGCTGTACAGAAAGGCGCTGCTGATTTTCCCGTCCATGATCTTCTGGATCGTCTGATCATACCGATCGATCAGCTGCTCCTTCGAAGCGTATTGCTGCTCCACCATATCGTGCAGATAAACCAGCGCCCGCCTCGTATTCTCATCGTTCCAATCCCGGCAGTTTCCGCCAAAGAGGTTGATGAATTCAAAGATGTCGTTATAGGAATACGTTTTTTCCCAGGCTCCGCCGTAGCCATATGTTCCATCCTTGGATGCATTCTCCAAAAATACGTTAAAATCCTCCAGCGTACGGATTTCCTTTAACCCCGCGCTCTCCAGCTCCTCCTGATTCACCCACAGCATGTAAATGTCCATATAAAATGGAATCGCATAAAGCGAACCCTCATACATGCAGATCTGCCTCAGATGCTCCTGCGGGTACGAAGAAAGGACACTCTCCTCCATCAGATTCTCCGGCAGCGGTGCCAGATACCCTTTCCTCTTGAATTCACACAGCATCTCATCGTTCAGTGTGTATACATCCACGCTGTCATCCCCCGTAGATAGCTGCGTGGAAAAGAGTGCCATACGATTGTTGGCATCGTGATCCGGCACCTGCAGCTCGATCTTAATGCCCAGCTCTTCTTCTGCCTTGTGGATGTAATTCTGATAGGAAGCCTCCTCCGCGTCCAGACTCATGACCGTCAGCACCGGCTCGGCTTCCTCCACGGCATCATGGGCTGCCATATCTCCCGCATCCGTCTTCCCGCCCTGTGCGCATCCATACAGGGTTACAATTGCAAGGAGCATGGCCGTCCATATGAACACTCTCCTGAATACTCTCCGGCTTCTTGATCTCATCTCGGCCAGCGTTCCTCTGCAGAGGGCAGCACCGGGAAGGCCGCATGCGGATGCGTCTGATACCAATAGGCCACGCTGGCAACATCGTCCTGCGCTCAAACAACCCCCGATAGCCCACTCCGATCTGTTGAATGGTCACACGCAGATCCTCCTCGAAGTAGATCGGATCCTGGATGTGCCAGCGGTAAAACCCTCTCTGCGGCATCGTGTCATCGTTGTGATAGAAATTGTGAATGGCATCATCGTGATGCGAATAATACGGATATCCAAGGTACGGCGTACAATAGTTCTGCTCCACCGTCTTGCCGTTCTCCTGCTTTGCAAAGCTCCAGGACCCGCCAAAATAATCCTCGGTTCCCGTGCTGCATATCGTAGGATATTCTTCATCCCCATCCATATAGAACTTCATTTCTCCTTCGCCGTACCAGTAGCGCTCCAGAGCAGTCAGAGCCAGATAGGTTCCAACGTAGTGTCCTCTGCCCTTCACGCCGTCCAGAATGGTGTAATCTTTCCCTTTTTCTGTCAGGCGCTCCCTTCTCCACTGGGCGTGGAAATACGAAAGGTCCTCCGGCAGTTCATCCGTCAGACAATAGTTGATCTGATAGAAAACGGACGGAATGGGGTTAGCATGCTGATTCTCCAATGTAATTCTCGCATGCGTGCGGAAGGGCATCTTGAAATATGAATTGAGTCCTCTCGAGGGCACTGCCACGATCGGAACCGAATTTACGATGCACTCTCTTCCGAAGCCGCAGCAGAAGAAATCTCCCAGCGGAACCTCCACGGAAGGCTCTGCTTCATCATCCCAATAGCAGCGCAGCACCAGATCCCGCAGAACAAAGCAATCCGCCTCGGTGGTCCGGTCCGGTACCGTGAACCACATATGCTGGATCATGCCGCTGCCATGAATGTCCGCCAGTACGACCGTTTCTCCCGCCGGAACATTCCGCAGCGCAGGGCTTCCCTTTCTGGAAGGCCCCAGATTGCTCGCGGACATAGCAGCCCTTCCCTTTTCTCCCGTCGGATTTTCCGCATTGATGGCCCGACTCTGAATGTGGTGATTCTGAATCAAATCTGTTAACGATCCTGCAATGTTCATGTTCTCTCCTTTCCGCGGTGCCCCCTTATTCCTTCACGCCGCCCGCCATGATGCCGTCCATAATCTGTTTCTCAAATACCGCAACAAAGATAATAATCGGAGCCAGGATGATCCAGCCCATTGCACTGGTCAGATCCCACGGTACTCCATACATATTATCACGAAGAGGCAGTTCAACAATCGATACCGAAAGTGTCTGGATGCTGTTGGAATAGTACAAAGGCGTGAAGAAGTTGTTCAGGCAATTGATGAAGTTGATGATGCACACGGTAGCAACGGCTGGTTTCATCAGCGGGAAAATCACATAGAACAGACGCTGTATGAAATTCGCCCCATCGATGGCGGCCGCTTCCTCTAAGGACTCCGGAATCTTCCCCACAAAATTCCGCAGAATCAGAATCGTAAAGGGAATCACGCTGCTGATATACAGGATGATCAGACCGGGATATGTATCATACAGCCCCACGCTCCTTAAAAATTCATACAGCGGCCTTGCCGTCACCACCTCCGGAATCAGCATCGTGGCGATGATGAATCCGAAAATCAGACTGATAAACTTATTGGAAGCATATCGACAAAAGGAATACGCTCCCAGCACACAGATCACCGTACTGATCAAAAGAGTAAAGCCGATGATGATCACTGTACTCTTAATCTTCTCCAGCAGCCCGACATTCTGTATCAGATAAATATAACTGTCCAACGTCGGATGATCCGGCAGATAATCAATCGGTGTCTTGAACAGCTCTCCCGGCGGCGTAATAGAGGATATGAAAATCCAGTACACCGGGACCAACACCACCAATGCAACCATCGCAAACAGAACCCATTTCCCGACTTCCGACAAAATGCGGTAGATTTTGTATTTATTCATCTTGTTCTCCATTCTGTCCTCTATGTTTTACTCCATCTTCTTCTGAATCTTCATGTTCAGGATTGTAAAGGCAATCATGACAATAAACAGAACAACCGCCAGTGCCGACGCATAGCCGACATTCAGGTTCGTAAAGGCCTCTGTGGTGATTCGATAGGCAATCAGCGCCGTGTCCTCTCCCGGTCCTCCGGATGTCATGGAATAAACAAGGTCAAACGACGTAAGTCTCCACAGCGTAAAGGGAATCGTAAGGGTAGCGATATTCCTGGCAATCAGCGGCAGCGTAATCCTCGTAAAGCACTGAAGGGCATTGGCGCCGTCCACCTTGGCAGACTCATAAATGTCCTGGGAGACAAACTGTAATCCGGACAGAACAAGGATGGCAAAAAAAGGCAGGTCCTTCCACAGGTCCATCACAATGACCGCAAATCTTGCAGATCCCGTATGGATCAGCCAGCTGTATGAAAAATCCGGATTGATGAATCGTCGAATCAGATCGTTCACCAGGCCGTATTGATCGTTAAAGCCCCATTTGGCCGCCATACCGATGACTACGGCAGGCATCGCCCACGGGATCAGAATGATGGTCCGAAGGAACCGCTGCCCCTTGAACTTAATGTTTAAAATCAGCGCCAGAATGGTTCCCAGTATAATGTGGAAAACCATGGATACAACAACGAAAATCGCCGTAAACTGAATGGATGTTATAACCTTTGGATCCTTGAAGATAGTAAGATAATTCGCAATACCGCAAAACTCATTGACGCCACTCAGCAGCTTTATGTTGTAGAAGCTGTTCCGTACCGTTGCCAGGATAGGATATATGGTTGTAAATCCCCGGATCAAGAGAACCGGCAGTACCATCAGCACCGGTATGATTGCTCCTATTTTTTTCCTTTTCATACTCCTCATCGTCCTGTGCTCCTATAAAAACTCTGCATTGATATCTGTTTAGCGCCTGCCAATTTCAGCGTAAGCCTATTGCTTGCAGGCAAATTCACGATTGAAATTGGCAGGCGGACCAGGTGCAGGCACCCTGTTTTTTGTTACTGATACTGCTCTACGTAGCTCTGGGCCTGCGTCAGGAAATCATCGATCGTAATCTGATCGCTGACATACTGCTGGAATATGGTTCCCATTGCACTGATGAATTCCATCGTCTGCGGAAGCATCGGACGACCGGTTACGTTGCAGTTCTCTGCGTATTCCGTGTACATTGCCTTTGCCGGATCTGTGTCCGGAACCACGGTCTCTGCCACATCTGCTCTTGC
>CAVBQH010000190.1:0-4894 GCA_963597485.1 Acutalibacteraceae bacterium | reverse complement strand
GATTCAGGGTTGCATTTCTATTTGATTGTCACTATGTGATTGAGAATGTTCTCGTACATCTTTCGATGCTCACCTGCGAGGCAGGTTTTGTTTGCTGCTCTCGTGAGCCGCAACTCTGATAGGATATCATGTGATCTTTTCTTTGTCAACATCTTTTTTCATTTTTTCTTGAGACTCAACTCAGATTTCAATGAACAGATGTTTCTTTTAAAGATCTTTCCCAAACAGTGTGTTGTATATTATCACATTGTTCGGTGCTTTGCAAGCACTTTTTTTTGCTTGCCAGCGGAGTAAGCGGGATTTGAACCCGCGCGCCGGCGTTAACCGACCTACACCCTTAGCAGGGGCGCCTCTTCAGCCTCTTGAGTATTACTCCAAAGCCTGATTCCAAGGTTTCCTTGGCCAAGTTCTCTTATCGCTTTCCCTCATTTGAGAGAACGTGCCTAATTATACATTTGCCACTTTTGAAAGTCAATCGCAAGATATAGTGCTATTCATCACTTCCTGATACAAATTCGTTCCCTCTGTATCTATTACAACGATTGCCGGGAAATTCTCTATTGTCAGTTTTCGAATGGCTTCTGTTCCAAGATCTTCATATGCAATTACTTCTGCCCTTGTGATGCATTTAGAAAGAAGAGCTCCTGCGCCTCCGATCGCCGCGAAATAAACCGCACCATTGCGAATACAGGCATCCTGCACCTCCTGCGTTCGTTTTCCCTTTCCAATCATACCCGCCAGGCCCAAATCCAGAAGCTGCGGTGTATATTTATCCATACGGCTTGCTGTAGTAGGTCCCGCAGATCCAATTACTGCTCCGTCCCTGGCAGGAGAAGGTCCCATATAATAGATAACATTCCCATTCACAGTGAACGGAAGCACTTCTCCTTTTTTCAGCGTTTCATACATTCTTTTGTGAGCTGCATCCCGTGCTGTATAAACCGTCCCCGACAGATACACCATCTCGCCCGCTTTCAGTCTGGATGCCTCTTCTTTACCAAACGGCACCTGTAAGTGCTTTTCCATTCTCATCTTCCTCCAATGCTATATGGTGCGCTTTACATGACGATTCACATGGCAGCATATATTTACACCGACAGGCAGCCCGGCAATATGCGTCGGATATGTCAATATTCTCACACTCATTGCAGTTGTCGAACCGCCAAGTCCTGCCGGGCCAAGCCCAAGAGCATTTACTTCTTCCAGAATCCGCTCCTCTAAATGGCGTATATGATCCTGATCAGAATGTTCACTCACGTTTAAAGTTAAAGCTCTCTTGGCCATGATTGCACATTTTTCAAAATCTCCGCCAAGCCCGACTCCAACCACCATCGGCGGGCACGCGTTAGGGCCTGCATCTTTTACAGCCTGAACGACAGCTCTTACAACACCTTCTTCTCCATCTGCCGGTTTCAACATGAAAACACGGCTCATATTCTCACTTCCGAATCCCTTTGGCGCAACTGTAATGCAAACCCTGTCACCATCGACAATCGTTGTATGCACTATGGCCGGTGTATTATCTTCTGTATTTTTTCGAATAAGAGGGTCTGCAACAACTGATTTACGCAGGTATCCATCGATGTATCCTTGTCTGACACCTTCGTTTACAGCGTCTAAGAGACCTCCTCCGATAAAATGAACGTCCTGGCCAATCTCCATAAATACAATCGCCATGCCGGTGTCCTGGCAAATCGGGATGTAATCCTTCGATGCAATCGTAAGATTCTCCTCCAGCTGCTGCAGGATTTGCCTTCCCAGTGAAGACTCTTCTGTCCGCAGTGCATTGTCCAAGGATCCCTTCATATCGTCTGAAAGTCCATAATTGGCTTCAATACACATATCCCTTATTGCTTCTGTAATACAGGATACATTAATTTCACGAAGCTTTTGCATTATTAACCTCTCTTATGCCATTGGCGAATGTTGCTCAACATTCACTGTAAGCCCTTTACAATCGTTTCACGTACTGCATCCAGCTCTTCACCCGACGGATTACCCGGCTTCCATCCGATGGTCTGTCCATCGCCTTCATATCGCGGAATCAAATGAATATGAAAATGTCCCACCGTCTGTCCTGCTGCCGTACCATTATTCTGAACAAGATTCAAACCATCTGCCTTTAATGCAGACTTCTGCGCTTTGGCTATTTTCTTTGCAAGCTTCATGGCATCTGCCGCCGTCTCCTGCGGCAGAGCGAACAGATCTGCATAATGCTCCTTCGGAAGAATCAAAGCGTGTCCCTGCGTCGCCGGCCCTAAATCCAAAATAACACGAAAACTTTCATCCTCGTACAACGTTCTGGAAGGAATTTCTCCATTCGCTATTTTGCAAAAAATGCAATTATCATCCTTCATACCATTCTCCCTTCTGGTGCTTTGTAAGCTTACCGCACTTGTTTTTTATCATAGCACACAGAAGAATTAGAATCTCCATATTCTACGGCCGGTGTCATTGCATTTTTCCGCTGCGTATCCTTTTCTTCCTCTGCTGCCGCAATATCCCGCCGGGCTTTTTTCCATGAGTAAATAATTCCATATATTGCTGTAATCATTGTCATCCCCAATCCGAACACAATTCCGGCTCTTACAGCAAACATCTCCTCCTGGGTCAGCTTCACCAGCATTCTTACCGCAAACAATCCCGCGGACATGCACCCAAATAAAAGTGAAATCAGCAAAATTCCGATCGGCGGCATTCCCTTTTTGGCCGTAACGCCTTTTTCATTCCTGCATCGGAGTTCCTTCTCATCCAACTCATCCCATTCATCCCGACTCTTCTTTATCGGCACTGGTTGTTCATTGTCCGTAAAGGGATCATTCTTCTCCCGTTTCTTCAGCAGTTCCTCATCCGTTGTTCCCCTTGCCACGGAATACTCATGATCCAAAAGCTCTGCACTTAGAACAAATCCGTCTTTTTCCGATAGCTCACACAATCGAAACGCAACAATTCGTGCAATTTCATCAACAGGATCAATACGTTCCGCTAAATATTCAAAAAGCGCACACGGTTGATTATTACTTGCAATCCACGGGAAATAAGTGAAGCAATACTGTTCTCGGGATTCATCATAAAAAATATATTCCGGATCCATTATTATCCGAGCTGTATCAAGAAGAAATTCCGACAGAGATTTAACCATAGCTGCAGCGGCATACAGAAATGTTTTCAGCTGTTCTGCACCTATAGAGGAATGTTCATATTTTCTTGCAAGACTTTGCTTGGAAGTGATGCAATAATACAAAAAGCTCTCTCCATCAATAACACGTGCACTGCAGGTAAGCAGCCCCTGTATCCGGTTAACCGCAAGCATGCGATACTGATAATCTTCCCTTCCATCTTCCGGGCATCGAAGAATCAGATAATTTGACATTGCATCTGTGTATAATTGGTAGTTTTGCATGTTTTTCTCCCGCCATTTGTTTCATATAACGTAACTATTCAGACCTTGAAATGAGATTCCCCGCCACATATATTTTTCTTCGAAAGCTTCGAATGCTCCACGGCGGATCTGTCTTTCTGGCAGAAGCACGAAAGGTTGCATTCCATATACTCTTCGGCATTAGTCCATCACTGCCAAAGGATGTCGGAAGAACCCGAAAGCTGCCTTCGTATGTGCAACAGCTGCCTTCTGCATACGCTTCCGTTGTCAGACTGCTTACTGCAAAATATTTGGTGCCAAACTGGCGCTGCTCATTTGATTTTAGCCGTTCTGTATCAACCCGCGGAGCACCATCCTCTCTTTGTATGCTCTCACGAAGGCACAGTACACGCGCATCCTGCGCAAATACACATCGGTCATACAGCAAAAAGGCAGCATAGATAATGATAATAAAAACGCAAAGCACCATCGGCATCACAAATGCAGCCTCTACCGTCATATATGCAGTAAGCTTTCGATCATCAATAAATTTCTTTTTCATATTCCTTTTTCATATCATAGATTTGATTCGAAAACGCCAAGTGATACCGCCGTCATCCACAGTACTGTTCCCGCAAAAGAAAATGGAAGAAACGGAAGTCTCGTTTTCTTTCCGGCTCGTTTCAAAACCAATACCCCAATGCTCCATAAGAAAATCAGAATTAAGCTCACAGCAAAAGCTCCCAGGCAATCCGCACTGTCCCATAAAAATCCAACAATCAGCCACGCAAAACCATCCCCGCCGCCCGCAGCGCCGGTAAGGTATGCCACAAGCAAAAGACATACTCCCGGGAGGATTCCACACAGTAACCCCTGTATTGTTAGCTTTCCGAAACATATCTTATAAATATCCAGGCTAATTCCGACTGCTATCCACAGCTCGATCCATCTCATGGAAACGGTTCGGCTGCGATAATCAGAAATACTGCCAACGGATAAAAACAAAAAAACAGCGGCTGTTGAAAGTATACTTCCTATGTCCCACTGCACTTCGAACAGGCCCTCCTTGTATTTTTTATATCGTTCAAAGAAACAGCATGAATATCCCTTTGAATGGACGTACAGTCTGCCGAAGAATGATATCGGTTTCCTTCCGATGTAATCACTACATTGCCTGCCGTCACCGGCTTACATCGTTCACAGGCATAATACTTAGAACCATCCTGACTGCGTACAGACGCAAGCTCTGAAGCCGCTATTGTCCTGACCGACGGCTTCAGATACGTACAATCCGCATGTTCGTGATACACAACACCGGTCGGTGTAATATAAACCGTCTGCTCCTCCTCTTCTGCATTTTCCCCGTTGCTTCCATCCTCTCCTCCGGAATATCCAACCCATGCATGCCCGTAATATCTGGCCTGTGCAGACATATTTTGCAGCCCAAAAACCGGAAGGAATGGCTTTATCCGGTAATCTGCTACCAGTTCCACAATATCGTCACCGGCCAATATTCCGGACTGCAGATACGAA
>CAVBQH010000189.1:0-4950 GCA_963597485.1 Acutalibacteraceae bacterium | reverse complement strand
TCTGCGCAGAAGGACAGCGATCTTCCTGAGATTGTGATCGGCAGTGATACCTACCCGCCATATATCTACATGGACAATAACGGTATCCCGACAGGGATCGATGTTGACATTGCCACAGAGGCCTTCCACCGGATGGGCTACAAGGCTGTGATCCGGAATATCGACTGGGAGGAGAAAACAGACCTGGTGGAAGCCGGAGAAATCGACTGTATCTGGGGCTGCTTTTCCATTCAGGGAAGAGAGGATCAGTATCGCTGGGCCGGCCCCTACATGGTGAGCCGCCAAGTGATTGCGGTAGGAGAGGAATCGCAGATTTATGAGCTTTCTGATCTTGCGGGGAAGACCGTTGCCGTGCAGAGCACCGGAAAGCCGGAGGAGATTCTGTTGTCACATTCAGACAGCCGCATTCCGGAGTCGGTGAATGTCCTTAGCCTGGAGGACCGAAGTGTTCAGTATGCAGCGCTTGACTGCGGGTATGTGGATGCCATTGCTGCTCATAAATCTGCGATTCTGCAGTACATGAAGGACTATGACACGAGCTTTCGCATTCTTGACGATGCCATCCTGACAACCGGAATCGGAGTTGCCTTTGCAAGAAATGACGAAAGAGGACTGGACGTGCAGCTTTCAGAGACTTTGAAAGACATGCGCGATGACGGAACACTGGAACAGATTGTCGGCAAGTACCTGGAGAATGCGGAAACCTATCTGGAGGTGGAGAGCCTTGAGAACTAAGAAAAAGCGCGAAGCCTTTGACCGTTTCCAGGTTCTTGTCTGCTGCGGAACCGGGTTTTTAGTTTGCGTGTTGGTATTTATCCTGTCGCTGCAGATTAAGAAGAACAGCTGGGAACGGCGTCTGAATGCAACGGTGGAGTTTATCAAGGAGCAGTCAGCCAGCTATACCAAATATAATGATACGGCCCTTGCCAAAAGTCTTGTCCGTGAATCAACGGCGGCGCAGCAGCTGGTCCTGCTGGATGCGAAGAATATACAGGAGCATCTGGAGGAATACACAGAAAAGCTCTGGCTCACAGGAATTATCGTGTTAAACGCAGATGGGACACTTCGTGGTGAATATACAGCGGATGGTGTGGGCTATGAAGCGTTGCGGCCATACATCACAGAGGAAATGACCAGTACAGCCGGAAATGCTGCGAAGACCTATGTCAAGCGGATTATATTTTCGGATGATTCATATGTGGACCTTGCGGCACATGGACTGCAGGATGGGGATGGCCTTGTTCTGGTATATCGCCATGTCGCAGCGAAATATGCGGAAAAGTCTGTTTTGTCCATTCAGTCGATTCTGGATGGCTATCAGGCCGATCAGAGCGGTACGATCTTCATAATGGATGGAACAGAGCTTGTTGCCGCCAATGACAGCTCCCTGTATGAAAATGCGGAGCGGACGGAATACATACGCCAGCGAATTCGCGCAGAAGGAGAGGCAAAACGGCTCTTTTATATTGCACCGACCAAGGCGTCGGGCGGGATCTATGGGCTCTACAACCATGGCAGGGATTATTATGTGTACGCGTTTATCCCGCAAAGCGAGATTTTCAGCGCGGCACTTCGGGGCACGCTGATTGCGCTGGCTGTTTACATCATCATTGCTTTTGTTTACTGGGGAATGCGGAAGCGCTCCATGCAGAATCTACGTTTGCAGAAGGAAGAGCAGGAGGCACGCTACAAGAAGGAGCTGGAAGATAAAAACGCCGCACTGGAGTTGGCCATCGCTCATGAGGCAGCGGCAAACCGCTCAAAGCGGGAGTTCCTTTTCAATATGTCTCATGACATCCGCACACCCATGAATGCCATCATAGGCTTCACATCTCTGGCGGCCGCTCACATCGATAACCGGGAGTAGGTGGTTGACTATCTAAAGAAAATATCGACCTCCAGCCAGCATCTTCTGAGCCTGATCAATGATGTTCTGGACATGAGCCGAATTGAAAGCGGAAAGGTCAGCATTGATAAAAAAACGGTCCACCTGCCGGATTTCATCCATGATATTCGGGATATTCTCCAGGCCAACGTTGGCGCAAAGCGGCTCTCACTCTTCATGGATACGCTGGATGTGGAGGATGAGGATATCATTACCGATCCGCTGCGTCTGAATCAGATTTTGCTGAATGTGCTCTCCAATTCCATCAAGTTCACACCGGTTGGCGGCATGATTTCTCTTCGTGTTCAGCAGAAAAAGACGTCGCCCAAGGGCTTTGCTGATTATGAATTCCGTGTGAAGGATAACGGCATCGGAATGAGCGAGGCGTTCCAGGAGCACATCTTCGAGCAGTTCTCAAGAGAAGAGTCCGCAACCGTCAGCAAGGTGCAGGGAACGGGTCTTGGGATGGCCATTACCAAGAGCATTGTTGACATGATGGGCGGTACGATCGAGGTGAAAAGTGAGCCGGGTGTGGGATCGGAGTTTATTATTTCCCTTCGCTTTGAACTTGCGGGCAAGAAGCCGTCCTACCGGAATGTTCCGCAGCTGCAGGGAATGCGTGCCCTTGTTGCGGATGATGATACAGAGGCTTGTCTGAATGTGAGCAGGATGCTGCGGGGCATCGGACTTCGGCCGGAATGGACCATCTCCGGAAGGGAAGCGGTTGTTCGCGCCAGAGAAGCAGCAGAGCAAGAGGATGAATTCGGCGTTTATATTATTGATTGGCTGATTCCGGACATGAACGGCGTGGAGGTCGTGCGCCAGATCAGGCGTGTGATCGGCGATTCGGTGCCGATTATCATCCTGACGGCTTATGACTGGAGTGATATTGAAGAGGAGGCAAGAGAGGCCGGTGTGACGGCATTTTGTGCGAAGCCGCTGTTCATGTCAGAGCTCAGAGAAATTCTGGCAAGGCCGTTTTGCACGGATGAGGAAGAGGCCTCGGACAACTCCCTGGGAAATGAGGGGATGCACTTTGATTTCTGCAGGAAGAAGATCCTTCTGGCAGAGGATAACGAATTGAACCGTGAGATAGCAGTTGCTATTCTGGAAGAGGCCGGATTTGAATTGGATGTAGCCGCTGATGGCCATGAAGCTGTTGAAAAGGTGGAGAAGGCGCCGGCAGGAAGGTACGATCTTGTCCTCATGGACGTGCAGATGCCGGTGATGGATGGCTATGAGGCAACGCGCAGGATCCGTTCGCTGCAGGATCCGGATAAGAGGAGCCTGCCGATTCTGGCAATGACAGCGAATGCATTTGAAGAAGACCGGAAGAACGCAATGGAGGCCGGAATGGACGGCCACATTGCAAAGCCGCTGGATATACCGAAGCTGATGCGAACGCTGCAGGAGGTGTTCAGAGAGTAAAATTGGATGGAGATCAGAACTCTCCAAAAGGCACGCGAGTGAAGGCGCCGGCGTGAGGGCGCTGTTCCGGGAACCGGAGATTGCAGACAAAAAGGAGAAGGAAATGTGCACAGCAGCAGTCTATACAACAAAGGATACGTATTTTGGCCGGACGCTGGATTATGAGTTCTCGTACGGAGAGGAGATCGTTCTGTTTCCGCGCAGGCAGGAGCTTTCTATGCGGCACCGGGTGTCGATGAAGGAGCATTATGCGATTCTGGGCATGGCCCATGCGGCAGGGGAATATCCGCTGTTCTATGATGCTGTCAATGAAAAGGGACTCGGAATGGCAGGCCTTAACTTTGTGGGAAATGCCTTCTATCAAAAGCCCCGGGAGGGCGCGGAGAATATAACGCAGTTTGAGCTTATTCCCTGGATCCTGGGAAAATGCGCAACGCTCTCCGAGGCAAGAGCGGTACTGGAAAACCTGGTGATTACGGATACACCATTTAGCCCGCAGCTGCCGGTCAGTCCGCTCCATTGGATGCTGGCGGATGCTACGGGGAGCATTGTGGTGGAGGCTATGGCGGACGGCATACATGTGCATGACAATCCGGCGGGGGTTATGACCAATAATCCGCCGTTTGAGCAGCAGATGTTCCTTCTGAACCAGTATATGGGGTTGTCCGAGAAGCAGCCGGTGAATACCTTCGCACCGGAAATTCCGCTTACGACCTATAGCCGAGGAATGGGAGCGCTGGGCCTTCCGGGGGACCTGTCCTCAACATCGCGCTTTGCAAGAGCAGCCTTTGTGCGGGCTCATTCCCTTTCCGGAGAATCGGAGGAGGAGAGTGTCAGCCAGTTCTTCCACATCCTTGGAAGCGTGGACCAGCAAAGAGGATGCTGTGAGGTGAAGGAGGGACACTATGAGATTTCTCTGTATACATCCTGCTGCAACCTGAACAAGGGCATCTATTATTACACCACGTATGAAAACCATCAGATTTCGGCGGTGAACATGTATCATGAGGATCTGGACGGAGACACGCTGCACCGCTTTCCGTTGATACAGGGACAGCAGATTCACTGGCAGAACTGATATAAATTATGAAAGAAAGAGGAGCTGCTATGCAGCTCCTCTTTCTTTTGGGCCGGAGGGAAATTCCTCCGGCCCAATTGCGATCTTAGCAGATGTGACACCCGCAGGCGCCGATTACTTGACCATCAGCATGCGGAACATCTCGATCACCTGTTCCTTGGTGGCCTCTCTGGGATTTCCGGGATAGCATGCATCATTGAGCGCATCCGTAGCCAGTTGATCGAGATCCTCTTCCACGATCTTGTCCAGTGTCTCCGGAATACCGACATCCTTGGAAAGCTTCTTAACAGCATCAATGGCCGCCTGACGATACTCGTCCTGCGACATCTCATCGACACCCTGTACACCCATGGCTCTTGCTACCTCGCGCAGACGCTCGCCGGTATACTCCTTGTTGAATTCCATGGAGATGGGGAGGAACATAGCGCAGGCTACGCCGTGCGGTGTGTCATAGTGCGCGGAAAGCGTATGTGCCATTGCGTGATCAATGCCAAGGCCTACATTGGAGAAGCCCATACCGGCAATGTACTGGCCAAGAGCCATTCCCTCACGGCCGGCC
>CAVBQH010000188.1:0-4982 GCA_963597485.1 Acutalibacteraceae bacterium | reverse complement strand
ACTCATACCGCAGAAGGATCCTTCCATCCGATGCCTGCTCCGTCAGATTTCGAAAATACAAAAGACTCCCCGCCAGCGCCTTTCGAAATGCCGTGCTCCGAATATCAGGCTTGTTTTCCCGGTAACCATCCTCTCCGGAAAAGCGCTGCCAGCCTCTCCAGGCCGCATTTTCCAAAAGGATAGCACATTCCCCCTCATAGCGGTTCCTATGTCCCAGATCGAGAATGGATGCCGCCGCATCGAACAGGCGCCCCATACTCGTGCTGAGGACAGAAGGAACCGTTCCGTTCGCCTTCTCTCCGTATACGTGTGAAAGGACCCTCCATGCCGCTGCCGCAGTTTCATTCTTCGGAACAGTTCCCTGCATCGGATAGGTATAGCAGGCTGCCGCCAGATCTGCCTGCACGCTCAGCGTGTCTGCGCCGATCATTCTGCACGGCGACAGATTTCCAAGGCGAATGTATTCTCCCCTGCACAGGTACAGAAACTCTCCGCCCCAGAGCTGCCCGTCGCTTCCACATCCGGTTCCGTCAAAGACAACGCCAATGGCGCTTTGGAGACCATGCTCTGCCATCACCGAGGCGGCATGGGCCTGGTGATGCTGAACCTGGATGCATGGAATCCCGTTCTTTTCGGCCATGTCCATGGCAATCCGTCTCGAATGATACCCCGGATGAAAATCGCAGACCACCACCTCCGGCTTTAGCTGTAAGAGCTGTTCCATCTCCCGCTCCTGCCAGCAAAAGCTTTTCTGCACCTCATAGGATGCCAGATCCCCCAGATACTGGGACAGGATCACGCGGTCTCCCTTCCCCAGCGCAAACGCTGATTTCAGATCGCCTCCGGCCGCCAGCATGGATGGAAGCGGCTTTTCCGGCCAGCCTCTCTCTTCCGTAAACACAGGAAGAGGAACATAGCCTCTGCTTCTGCGAAGAAACTGCACATGTCCTCCACATACCGCTGCCACAGAATCATCCAGTGGGCGCAGGATTTCTCTCCCGTGCAGGTAATATCCGTCCGGCTTTTCTCCTTCGCACCACTCCATGGACAACAGCTCCTGAAGATGGATGGGCATCGGTCGGCCGCTTGTATTGGCGCTTGTTACAATCATCGGCCCTGCCTGCGCAGTCAGAAGGGCCTGCACCCCAACGGATGGAAGAAACGCGCCCAGGTACCTGCTGCCTGCGCAGACGCCATCCGGCAGACTGCCTTCATTTTCCTTCCTGACCAGCAATATAATCGGCCGTGCCGCGCTGCGAAGGAGTGTTTCCTCCTGATCTGACACCTCCGCATATTCCCGTATTGATGCCGCATCATGGAACATAACCGCAAAGGGTTTCGCTTCCCTTCCCTTCATACGGCGGAGCCGCTGTACACTCGCTTCGAAAAACGGCGAGCAGCACAGCTGATAGCCTCCTACTCCCTTAAAGGCCAGAATGCCGCCGCTTTGCAGCACCCGGACCGCCCTCCAAAGACCCTCCTCCCCGAATGTCTTCTCTTCTAATGTCTTTTCCTCGGACGTTTGCTCTTCAAATGTTTTCTCTGCAGGTCTTTTCTTCCTCGCTTTTATAAAATACATCTGCGGACCGCAGTCATGACAGGAAATGGTCTGCGCATGACGCCGCCGATCTCCTTCCCGGGTATATTCCGCCTTGCAAACGGGACACATGGGATACTTCTTCATTGTGATCCGTTCCCTGTCGTAGGGAAATGCCTCCAGAATACTCCATCTGGGGCCGCAGGAAACGCAGCTGATCAATCCGTACCGGTATCTTCTGTCATGCGAATCCTCCATTTCCCGGAGGCAGTCCGAACATACACCCAGATCCGGCGGGAAGACCGGGATCTCAGACAGATCCTCCTTTCGGCTCTCCACAATGTGAAAAGCCTTACTCGTTTCTTCCTTTTCCGCCGTTTGGATTATCCGAGTCTCCACAGAAAGAACGTCTCCCCCCGTCGGGCACTCTCTCCGGAGTCGATCCGCGAAAACGTCCAGCTGCGCCCTGGTACCCATCGCCCGGATGGAGACAATACCGCCCTGGTTGCAGACCGATCCGGCAATTCCCATCGTATCAGCCATAGCAGCCACAAAAGGACGGTACCCGATTCCCTGTACCGTCCCTTTCACAATGATTTCCATGCAGATGTCCGTTCCCGGCTCTATGCTGTCATTTATACCACTCATTGTACTGTCTTTTCTGTCTCCGGCTTAGCCGCTTCCGTTACAGCTTTCAGCTTCGCGGCCTCTGCGTCCGCGGCCGTCTTCCCTGCGCCGGTCTGTGCCGCCGCTTTTGCCGCTTCTGCCTTCGCCGCAGCTGCAGCCTTCGCCGCGGCTGCCTTGGCTGCGATGGCCTTTTGCTTTTCTTTTTCCTTTGCGATCTGCTCCTCGGAGTACCTGTGTATGATACTGATCTTCTCTTCACCCGGCTCCGTATAACCGGTCTTCATGGAAAGGCATTTTGCCGGACAGACCTCTACGCAGTTGTTGCATTGCACACACGAAAACGGCCGCAACTCCCAGGTATAATCCGCTCGTGACACGGTAATTGCGCCGGAGGGACATCCACGCATACACATACCGCACAGAATGCACTTTGAAATGTCATTCTCAATATGTCCGCGATACCGCTCCGGATATACGCGCTCCGCTGCCGGATACGTAACCGTTGCCGGCTTCCGGAAAAGGTTTCTAAGTTCATGTCCCAGATAGTTAAGAAATGTCAGCATTGTATTCTCCGTTCTGCCGCCTGCCTGCGCCGCACTGCCTCGGGGCACCTAGTGCATCGATTTTTCCGCTATACGGCTTACGCTCACCGCTCCGTGCAGGAAATGCAGGGGTCAATGGTCAGAATCATCATGGCAACATCCGCAAGCTCTGCTCCGCGAATGGTCTCAATCAGTCCCGGAATGTTGGCAAACGTAGGCGTGCGGTTCCGGTATCTTGTCAGGAACTTTGTTCCATTGGCCTTCACATAGTAGACGGCCTCTCCTCTTGGCTGTTCAATCCTCGCAAGATACTCGCCGTTCGGATTGCCCTTCACCGGAACCTCAATGGGTCCCTCCGGCATCCCGGCAATTGCCTGCCGGATCAGATCCATGGACTGATACAGCTCACCGATGCGTACCTTACATCTGGCATAGCAGTCCCCCTCCATCGCAATCACCGGTTCAAAGTTCAGCTCGCCATAGGCTTCGTACCCCTGCAGCCGCAGGTCTCTTCGCACACCGGAAGCCCGCAGAAACGGTCCGCAGCACCCCAGCTCCTCTGCGCGCTTTGGTGAGAGCTTTCCTACGCCGACCATGCGCGAGAGCACATCACCATTGCCAAGAAACGTATCCGTCACAATCCGGCATTCCTTCTCCAGCTCATCCACGGTCTGCAGGATGGTCTCCAGCATCTGCTCTGTCACATCCTTTTTCAGGCCGCCCACCTTGTTGACAGAGAAAATTACGCGTCCGCCGGTTGTCATCTCCAGAAGATCCAGAACCTTCTCCCGCAGCCGCCAGCAATCCATGAAGAGGCTTTCAAAGCCAAATGCATCCGCCAGAAGTCCCAGCCACATCAGATGATTGTGGAGGCGGGACAGCTCTGCCCACATCGTACGCAGGTATTTCGTTCGCGGCGTTGTCTCAAGCTCCATAATCTTCTCCACCGCCTCCACGTAGCCAAGGCTGTGTCCAAAGGAGCAAATGCCGCAGGTCCTCTCTGCAATCAGGACAAACTCCTTAAAATCTCTCTTCTCTACCAGCTTTTCGAGACCCCGGTGAATAAAGCCGATGGACGGCATAGCATCGATAACCTTCTCATCCTGCAGGACCAGGTCCAGATGGATGGGCTCCGGAAGGACCGGATGCTGCGGTCCAAACGGAACGATGCTGATTTTTTTGATTGAATTGTCTGCCATAATACTCTCCAATACGGTAACTATTCAGAGCCAAGCAAAATTTCATAAATCAGACGTGAAATACTTGCATTTCTAAGGCTGATTATGAAATTTTATTTGGCGAGAACACCCCACTACTTGCCGGCGTATGAACCGTAACACTACCGGAACGGCGTCGGAATCACCGTCCGGAACAGTTTTCCGTTGAAATCGTAATTCATCATGTCGATCTCGATTCCATACAGATCATGGATCTCATTCTCATACAGATAGGCCACCTCATAAATACTGGTGATGCTGGAGATCCGATCCTCTCCATGCACAGTAAGGCGAAGACTCCGAATCTCATAAGCAAGTCCAAAGGTATACAGAATCTCATAGGTATTCTCTGCCACCTTTGTTGCACAGATCTGAATCAAGCGCCACTCGTCATGATGAATTCGGGTCACTGCATCCAGAAGCTCTCTTGGATGAATCTCCTCCACCGGCATGGCAGGCGTTCCTGCCGCTTCTGCGGAGGTGATATCGGAAACGGCGGGTGCAGGCTTCTTCGTAGAAGCCACCTCCGCCAGCGTTTTGCCGGCTGCTGCCAGCTTTTCATTCATGTCTGCCATGAAGCTCTTCCTCCTGTTCCCGGCGCATCGCCGCCCTTGCCTCATCCGAAGCCTTGATCTGCGCAGCGATCTTCTCCTCCTGGCGCCTTCCTGCCTCGCTCTGACTGCAGGCATTGTCTTCCAGAGACCAATCTTTTTCCTCTGCAGGAAGGCCCTTTTTCATCCGTTCCCGTTTGGCATCCAGAATGGCCAGTGCCTTTACCACTCCATCAATAATGGACTCCGGTCTTGCAGCGCACCCCGGGACATACACATCAACCGGAATCACCTTATCCACACCGCCCATGATGTTGTAGCATTCCTTGAAAACCCCGCCGTCGCAGGCGCAGATTCCGACGGCAACAACCACCTTCGGATCCGGCATCTGCGAATACAGCTGCTGCACCACCATCCGGTTCTGGAAGTTCACGCCGCCGGTGATCAGAAACACATCCGCGTGCTTGGGATCGCCGGTGTTGATGATGCCGAACCTCTCAAGATCATA
>CAVBQH010000187.1:0-4985 GCA_963597485.1 Acutalibacteraceae bacterium | reverse complement strand
ATTTTGGAGAATGCCGATGAGTGGAATCTGTATCCGGACAAGATTGCCGTGATCGGATTCTCAGCCGGCGGCCACCTTGCCGCGGCGGCGGCGACCATGGCTATGCACCGTCCGAATGCGGCGATTCTCGGGTATGCAGTGACCGGGAATGATGTGAAGGGGTGCAGTCCGACAGCACCGGACTGCAATACGATGGTGGATGATAAAACGCCGCCGTGCTTTATCTTCGCGGCAAGAGATGACGATGTGGTGCCGGTGATGAATTCCGTTCGCTTTATGGAGGCGCTGGCAAAGGCAGGGATTTCCTTTGAAAGTCACATCTACGCCAGAGGTGGACACGGGTTTTCTACAGCAGAGAAGTCGGTGCAGAACCCGGGGACGGCGATGAGTGAGCGCGTGCCGAACTGGACGACGGACAGCATCGGCTGGCTGAAGGAGGTATTCGGCGAGTACGACGGACAGGGAGCAATGACGGAGCCTCTGGTGCAGGCCCATGTAAACGGAGACTACGATGCGACGCTTTCGGTTGACTGCACCATTGGAAAGCTCTTTTCTGTACCGGCGGCCAGGGAGGTCCTTGAGCCGCTCGTTGCCAGCATGAAGAATCAGCAGCTTGGAGAGAATGCTGTAGATCCGGCGATTATGCAGGAGATGCTGATGCCGGTGAAGCTGGGGGATTTTATGCGCTTTGCAGGGGCACCGGAGGAGGCTGTGGATAAGCTCGACGGCATGCTGCGGCAGATCCCGAATGCAGCAATAAAAGACTGATGGAAGGCAGCCCTTTGGGACCGCGCAATTGTGCGAATGGGATCGGAAGGACTGCGGTGTAAGAGGTAATAAGGTAATAATGGAGAAAGAAGAAACGCAGTGTGGACTGCAATATGAGCTGACATCGGAGGAAATTGCAGCAAATCTGCAGACCGTCAGGGACAATATTGAAGCGGCCTGCAGACGAGTTGGACGGGTACCGGAGGAGGTTCAGCTGTGTGCGGTCAGCAAGCGAAAGCCCATTGAGGATCTGCGGGCTGCGATGCAGGCAGGGCAGCTCCTGTTCGGAGAGAATTATGTGCAGGAGCTTCGGGACAAATACGAGGTGCTGGGAAATGAGTGCACCTTCCATATGATTGGTCACCTGCAGCGCAACAAGGTGAAGTATCTGATGGACAAGGTGTCACTGATTCATTCGGTGGACAGTCTGGAGCTTGCAGGGCAGATCGATAAGGAGGCCGCCAAGTGCGGCCTTGTGATGGACGTCCTGCTGGAGGTAAATGCCGCAGGCGAGGAGAGTAAGTGGGGCTTTACGCCGGAAGAAACGATGGAGGCGGCCAAAGCGGTCGGAAGCCTTCCACATGTGCGGGTCCGCGGCCTTATGACATCTGCACCTTATACCCTGGATGCAGAGTCAAACCGGGTCTATTTTCGCAGGATGAGGATGCTGCAGGAGCAGCTGGCTTCCTCCGGATATGACGGCGTTCTGGCCGATACGCTCTCGATGGGAATGACGGGGGATTACGTTGTTGCTGTGGAAGAGGGTGCCACCTTGGTACGTGTCGGCACCGGTATCTTCGGACAGCGGGATTACAGCGCGTAAGCGATCCTACGGCCGCGCTAAGTCCTGCGGGCTGCAGGGAGCGGCGGGATACCGATTGCCTTACGGAAGCGATGCAAGCTCCGAAAGAAAGAGCTCGTAATAGTCATCTTCGCCGTCCAGAAGCGGCGAATTCTCGCCGCCGCCGTTGGTGCTGCGGCGCATGGCAGCATAGTACTCTTCACCGGCCATGACCAGGTCCATTTCATAAACCGCTGCGCCGTATTCCTGGCTCAGTCGGCAAAAGCTTTGAATGGGGGAGTCGCTTTTCCTTGTGGCAAGAAGTGCCTCCTTTATGGAAGGATCGGAAGCGGCGAGACGCTTTAACTGCTGCAGAGCTTCTTCGAGATTCATAGATAAACTCCTCCTTTCTGGATAAAGGGTATCTGTTCACACCTGAATTGGCAGGGGCTGAACAGATGCCATAAAGGTAGTATATCAAATCTGAGTTTTCTGCTGATACTTTTTTCATAGCTATCATACGTTTAAAAATGAAAGGATACATATGCATATTCCTGATAATTATCTAAGTCCGCAGACCTGTGCGGTTATGACAGCGGCGATGGTGCCGGTATGGGCTATTTCGGTTCGAAAGCTTGGCGCCAGCCTTGGGCGGCAGCCGGAAAAAGATTCAGAAGGGAAGCTCCTTTCAGAGACACAGGACACCGGAAAGGGGGCTCGCAGAAGGCTTACGATGCTGGGAGCAGCGGCGGCCTTTTCTTTTCTGGGGATGATGTTCAACATTCCTTTGCCGGGAGGAACTACAGGACATGCGGTCGGAGGGACGCTGACCGCCATTCTGGCAGGACCCTACGGGGCATGCATTTCCGTTTCGGTGGCCCTATTGCTGCAGGCGCTTTTGTTCGGAGACGGCGGAATTCTCGCTTTCGGTGCCAACTGCTTTAATATGGCCTTTGTCATGCCGTTCGTGGGGTACGGTTTATATCTTCTGATCGCCGGAAGACCCGGGAGGAAATCAAAGCGGCACATGGGGCATGAAAAAACTACAGGAGAGGTGCCGGCGAGGGAGCTTCTGGGGATCGTGATCGGCTCCTATGCCGGCATCAACGCAGCAGCGCTTTGTGCTGCCATTGAATTCGGCATTCAGCCGCTTCTGTTCAAGGATGCATCCGGTATGGCAAGGTACTGCCCGTATCCGCTGTCTGTTTCCATTCCGGCAATGATGGCCGGCCACCTGACCATTTTCGGCCTGGCGGAAGTAGTGTATACAGGAGCCGTGTTTACGTTCCTTGCAAGGACAGCGCCGGAGCTTCTGACCGGACGAGTCAATAACAAACTGAACGGCGCAGACTCTTCTGAAACGGGGGAAGGGAGCAGAGGCTTGGCCACGAAAGGAAGGAGGCTTGGCACCAAGGCTGTGCCGGTCCTTCTGGGGCTTCTCATGGTGCTGACACCGCTGGGACTTCTGGCAGAGGGGACTGCCTGGGGCGAATGGGGAACCGATGAAATTGCTGCGACAGGTGCCGGATATACACCCTCCGGCATGGCAAACGGATTTACCTTTGAGGCACTTTTGCCGGATTATTCCCTCGGAAATGCGCCGGCCGCGGTCGGCTATGTGCTGTCGGCGCTTCTTGGAACAGCCATCCTTTTGATTGTTTTCCGGCTTGTTACTATGAAGAAAAATAAGAGCAGCAGGTCTGCATACAGAGCCGGCGATAAAGAGCTATGAACATGCAGCTGATGAAGCTCCTGGCGGTCTTACTTCGAAGGGACCGGCAGGAGGCCGGAAGGGGAGTGGGACGGCTCGCGGCGGGATGCAAAGCGGGGCTTATGCTGCTGGCTCTTCTGACCATCCTCCTAAGCGCTGTCTCTTCCAATGGCATTTTCGTACTCTCCATCGCTGTGCTGCTCCTTTTGCGGCTGGGGCTTTGGGAGGGAGAGATCATCGCAGAGGTTTTAAAAACAACACTGCTTGCCGCCGGAGCGGCAGCAGTGTTTATGCTTCCCTCCGTTTTTCTGGGAAATCCGGGATCCTTTGGAACGGTGACGGGGAAGGTGTTTTTGTCGGTTCTGGTGCTGTCGATGCTACGGGAGGCAGTTCCCTGGAAGGATATGACGGCGGCGCTGTCGACCTTTCACGTGCCGGCTGTGTTCATTCTGACTCTGGATATGACAGTTCGGTTCCTGGTCCTTCTGGGACAGTTTTCCGATGCCATGCTGGAGGCGGTTTTACTGCGGCGCGTGGGAAAACGCACCTGGAGGAATGCAGGAACCGGCGGAATTCTGGGCAATACCTTTGTAAAGTCCCAGCAGCTGGCGGAAGAGACCCAGGAAGCGATGGCCTGCCGGTGCTGGAGCACAGATGTGCAGCCGTGGGGGCAGCAGAATCATGAAAGTCTGGCGAAGAGGCTGCGCAGGAACGCACCGGTCATAGGAGCAGCTGCGGCGGAGATTGGCTGGTTTGCATTGACACAGAGCTGGAGCTGCTAGTGCAGCGTTTGCAAAACAACTGGCTTAATAACACAGAACCTTTTTCGGAGGGTGCGTGTCAAAAACGTAGGCGACGCAGCGGCAAGGAAAGATAAAATGATTGAGCTGAGGAATGTATCCTTTCAATACGAAGGAAGTGAGGAAAAAGCGCTGGATGATATCAGCGTTTTTTTTGAACAGGGGAAATGCACGTGTATTACAGGACCGAATGGGTGCGGCAAGTCCACATTGTTCCGGATTCTTCTGGGATTGGAGACACCGACAGAGGGGGGATATTTTCTGGATGGAGAAGAGATCACCCGCAGAAAGCTGGCGGATCCGTCCTTTTCCATGAAGTTTCACCGGAAAATCGGCTTTGTGTTTCAAAACAGCGAGGTGCAGCTGTTCACCTCCAGCGTAGAGGAGGAAATTGCCTTTGGTCTTCGGCAGCTGGGACTCCCGGAGGAGACGGTGCAGCAGAAAACGCAGGAGTATCTGGAGCGGTTTGGTCTTACAAAGCTTCGCCGGCGGGCGCCCTGGGGAATCAGCGGCGGCGAGAAAAAGCGCACGGCCCTTGCAGCAGTGTTTGCCATGGAACCGAAGGTTCTGGTGATTGATGAGCCGATCAGCGGACTGGATGAGGACGCACAGAGCTGGGTTATGAAATTTCTTAAGGAGTGCCGCACTCCGGAGAGGACGATTATCATCGGAACGCACGATAAGCGACTGGTCATGGGACTTGCCGATGCACAGGTGCAGATGAATAAATTTCACAGGATTGAGGCGTGCAGTACTCCCATGCAGTCCGCAGGACATGAGTAATTGCCGCTTTTATGCGAAAATGGCCGGCCGCCCGTGTTTTTGCGGGCGATAAACCGGTATCATGTGGTAAACTGATTGAGATTGCGTGCAGGCACCACCACAAATAAAAATCAGCTGCTCCGTGTCTGCGACACTCCCGCAG
>CAVBQH010000186.1:0-4992 GCA_963597485.1 Acutalibacteraceae bacterium | reverse complement strand
GTATTATTTCAATTCATACACTTCTTGTACAGAGTACCATTCAATTGTGAAAAAATCTGCTGCCTGCCATAAATTTTTTATAAAGAAAGAGGGCAAAATTCCTTTTGCCCTCAACAGATACCGGATTCCGCCTCCGGCCAGCCACATCGAGGATTTGCGATAGTAAATTCAAGATAGGCTCTGAATAGTTAACGTAATTGTAATTGATTAGAACACTCCCAGGCTCTGGAGCAGGAGTACCAACAGCAAAATCGGTGCCACAAAGCGAACCATCGCAATGTACAGACGCTTGCGCGACATCTTTTTGCCGCTCTTCTCCACCTCATCAATGACAACCTGCGGCCCCAGCACCCAGCCGATGAAAATGCAGGTCAGGATGGACACAATCGGCATCAGTATGCTGTTGCTCAGATAATCCATAATATCCAGAATCTGTGCCGTTGTGCCGTTAGGCAATGGTATCTCCACATACAGCACGTTATAGCCAAGGCACACAATAACACCCGCAGCCAGTGCATAGAGGCTGCAGGCCCGGCGACGTGTCATTCCGGTCTGATCCATCAGGCTCGATACCAGTGCCTCCAGAATCGAAACCGATGATGTCAGTGCTGCGAACAATACCATCACAAAGAAGACGGTTCCGATAACGGTCCCGATTCCGCCCATGGCATTGAATACCTTCGGCAGTGTAACGAACATCAGGCTCGGTCCTGCAGACATTCCGTCTGTCCCAAGGAAAGCAAATACAGTCGGAACAATCATCATTCCGGCCAGGAATGCCACCAGTGAATCGAAAATCTCAATTCTGCCGATGGACTGATTGATGTCCACATCGTCCTTCATATAAGAACCGTAGGCGATCATAATTCCCATGGCGACGCTGAGCGAATAGAACAGCTGCCCCATTGCATCCACCACAACGGCCATAAATTTCTTCAGTGTCATACCCTCCAGACTGGGAACCACATATATCTTCAGTCCCTCCAAAGCTGTTCTGGTCACACCCGCTTCATCTGTGTGGCGGATGGTGAGACCGAAAATCCCAATTCCTATAATCAGCACCAGCAGCAACGGCATGATAATCTTTGAGCAGCGCTCGATTCCGTTTTCTACGCCCATATACACGACAATAAAGGTTGCTGCCAGATAGATGAGCATGCAGACAATCGGTGTAGGTACGTTTGCGATAAAGCTGCCAAAATTCCCATCCTCCGCTGCGATCTCCACATTTCCCGTCACAAACACTGCAAAATACCGCAGCACCCAGCCGCCGATGGCGCAGTAGTACGGAAGAATGATGGCCGGAACGATGCAGGCGAGCTTTCCAAGAAAGCCCCAGCTGGGCTTCAGCTTGCCATAGGCCGTCAGAGGGCTTTGCTTCGTCCTGCGACCGATGGAAATCTCCGTAGTAAGCAGTGCAAATCCAAAGGTAACCGCCAGCAACAGATACACCAATAAGAAAATACCGCCGCCGTCCTTCGCCGCCAGATACGGGAATCTCCAGATATTTCCCAGTCCGACCGCGCTTCCCGCGGCTGCCAGCACAAACCCAAGTGAGCCGCTGAAGCTCCCTCTCTTCTTTTCCTTCATAATCCATTCTCCAGTACTATCAAATGCCTGCCGGGCGTAAAGCTTTTACCCTCATTAATGCCGAATTGCTGCGCATACGGCCCTTATGCAATTCGTAAGTTATCGTAGCTACGCAACGCCTGATTCTACCATGAGATGCCTCTGTTTAGGAAACTTCTTCATATAGAAGACATGGAATAAATCGGGAGGCAGCAAAAAGAAAGATTATGTGCCACTATGCATACCCCCCCCCGAGGGGTTACAATGCATCGCGTTCGAAACAAATTGTCTTTTATTCTTTGTTTTTATCTTGTAAGAAAGGGGTATGCATTATTATGAAAAAGAATTTGATTTCCGGCGCTGCAGCTGCAGCAGCTCTGACACTGGCACTGAGCAGTGCTCCTGTATTCGCCGCTTCTTCCGTTAGTGGCAACAGCGCTTCTGTCAGTGGCAACAGCACGACTGCGGTAACCACCACGACCAGTACTTCCTCTGCTCCGGCCGAGAAGGTTCTGACGGATGAGGAGCGTGAGGAAATCCGCGTCAACAATCTCATCCAGGAGTTCGTAAATAAGGCTTCTACCTATCTGCTGGGCCGCTCCGGATCGGATATTGCCAAGGCACAGTCCGGATATGTATCTGTGAACACAGACAACGGAAAGGTTTCCGTAACTCCGGATTATTCTGCAGTTACCGACAAGGATGTAATCGTATCCGTTTCCGCACCGAAGAAGGATCAGGCCGGCCAGGTTCTTGTTGATTATGTAAAGCTGGATGCAGCAGGTGCCAGCAAGATTCTCGGACCTGTGAAGTTCCAGATGTTCAAGTCCGGAAAGGCTGTATGGGACGGCTTCGGCTCCTTCACGGCAAAGATTTCTGTCGACAAGGCTTACAACGGCAAGACCGCTTCGGTATATCAGATTCATAAGGATGGATCGGTTACCAAGACCGATGCTACAGTAGCACAGGGCGTGGTTGCTGTAACTTTGAATGATATGGGATCGGTTGTTATTGCCATTCAGTAAGACGGGTAAAGATAAGCGGCTGCAAGCGCTTTCTGAACCAGAATTTGCTGTAAAGCAATTCCATCAGGGAAAAGGATCCGTACTTCGACTGATTGTTATAGAAAAGGGACTGCAGAAATGCTGCAGTCCCTTTTCTGCAGTGCAAACAAGGATGCGTCATATGTCTGTTGAAAATCTGTACCTGCTGATACTGTTTCTCATCCTTCCGCTCTATGCACCGTCTGGTTACGTCGGACTGGGGGATGCGAAGGCCAGGCTGTACATTGTGTGCAGTGCTTTGTTCATGCTGTTTTTTGCGGTTCGCTGGGTGATCCGACTGGCAAAGCGGACCTCTGCCGGATGTTATGCCTCACTGCCGAAAAAGGGGCATCTATTCAAAGTCCATCTCGATTTTCCTTTGGAAACCCTCGATTCCTGCAATGGAACCAATGGCAATCGAAAGGGAATGGTGCTTCTCTGGCGGCTCATCGTGCTCCTTCTCATCCTGTCCCTTTGGATCTCGTCTGCCCTGTCCGGCTATTTTGCCGATGCGTGGAGCGGTGCGGACGGCTGGATGATGGGACTCTTCGTGCAGTCGCTTTCGCTGGGCTTTGCACTTGTATATTCCTTTCCGCCTTCCGGCAGCAAAAACACCAGGAAAAGACATGTAAGAGAATACCTGTATGCGGGAGGCGTCATTACCATTCTCCTCGGAATTCTCAACCGGTTCCGCGTTTATCCCCTTTCTTACATGGGAATTGATTATACCTACCTCTCAACCATCGGTAATATTGACTGGTTTTGCGGATATCTGTCTGTGATTGTCCCGTTCGCCATGGGAGATTTGTATCTGTCCAGAATAAAGATGCTGGAAGAAAAAGGCAGCGGTTCCGGAAAGGACCTGGGAAAAAAAGCAGGAAAAATCCTGGCCCTGGAGGTCTTTACAGCCCTGTCTTTCCTCCTCCTGATTCTGTTGGGGACAGAGAGCAGCTATCTTATTCTGGGAATTTGTTTTCTCACAATGGCGGCGGTCAGCGCCGGTAATCGTGCCGGATGCGTAGCATTTCTGGAGCAGGGAATGCTGTTTGGAATTCTTCCTGGAATTCTTCACTGGCTGCTCTCATCCAATGTGTTGACGATGGACTTTTACCTGTATGAAAATCCGCAGGGGATTTCATGGCGGCTGATACAGGAGTGGTATGGATACGCATTGGCGTTCGCTGCAATTGCCTTTTGCGTATGGCTGTATGAAATACGAAAGCGTTCCGCGTGCAACGGAATTTTACCTTGCAGAGTACTCCTTCGCTTCATTGAAACCATCTGCATCGTTGGATTGCTGGCGCTTCTTTTGGGGCAGTTGATTCTGCCGAATTGGTATTCCGATGCATTTGGCTCTTATCGCGGCCTTATCTGGAAAACCTGCAGTCAAATTTACCATAGCCTGCCATTTCACCAGAAACTGTTCGGGATCGGACCTGACTGCGTGTATCGATATTTGGTGGACCATCCGGATTACCGTTCTATTCTCTTGAACCGCTTCGGAATGGATATTATGAATGCGCACAGTGTCCTCTTGAATCGCCTGCTTACAACCGGGCTTGCGGGAACCGTCCTTTTTCTGATTCTGATTGTCGCTGCTCTCAGGATTTTTAATCAGCAGCGCCGCTTTCTGCCATATATTCTGATGCTGCTAAGCTATCTGAGCGTCGGAACGGTGCTGTTCGAACAGATTCTGTGCCTGCCGTATCTGCTACTCCTGCTGGGAACAGGAATTGGTGAATTCAGTTCTTCCAGTCCTGCATCATAAAAGGTCACAAGCTTGCCGTTCTCACCGACAGGCTTGTGACCTTTCTGATATTTATAATGCTGTCAAACTTGATTAGATACTTGCGTTCCTGTCACTACCGGCGCCTTTGTTCCTTTTCCTGTCTCGCGGTCTTTTTCAGGAGCTGAATCTTCCGAACGGCAAGCCAGATGATTCCTGCTGCCGCCCCCAGCATCAGAATCCACCCCCAGACGGGCACATTCTTAATATTGTAGCAGCGGACATTTACCCACATCCGGTTCGTCTGCTCACTCTGCTCCGGCGTAAAATAGCGCATGATGCTGGAGCGGCGGATCGTTTCCGTGCTCGGATACTGTGCTCCCAGCTGCCGGTTTACCTGCTCCGAGGGCACGGTCAGGATATACTCATCGCTGCTGCCTGCATCCTCACCCTGGAAAAAGTAGTTCACATCGTACTCAGTTGTATCCTCTTCATCGTCCTCTGCGCCGTAGTTCCAGTCCAGATACTCCAGAATTCGAGGATCCTCACCACCGGAAATCACCGATGTATAACCGATGTAGTACATGTTCCGGATGGCATTGTCCGGCCGGGAGACAAAGTTGATGAAGGCCTCCGCCGCATGCTGCTTGGCCG
>CAVBQH010000185.1:0-5027 GCA_963597485.1 Acutalibacteraceae bacterium | reverse complement strand
TCTATGACGTGGGCACTGTTCACCCGACATGTGTTGGCGACTGAACCGTTTTCAGGAGTCAAACTGCCACGGAACCTTTTCAATCTGAGTCTATCCGCAGGGAATAGGAATAAGGTATAATGGACCTAAGCTTTTCCATATAAAGCTTGACCGATACCGCTCACGATAAGATCTGCGGAAAGGAGACATTATTATGAAAAGACAGGTTGTAATTGTTCTGATGGCGGCGATGATGGCATCAATGCTGGCTGGCTGCGGCAGCTCAGAGAGTGCAGCACCGGCTGCAAGTACAGAGGAGGCAACGGAGCAGGCAGAAGCTGCTGATACCGAGGCGGCCGAGGATACACAGGATTCGGCGGAGGCTGCGACAGTTGCGGAGACAGAGGAATTTGATGAAGGCTTTATCCCGTCTGACTTCATACAGGAGCAGGCCGGTGCGGATACGTTTGATTCATATGAAGATGTCCTTGGCTATCTGAATGGCGAGAATGAAGGATTCGCTTATATTTCTCTGGATGGATCGACACCGTATGTTCTGGCGGTTACCGACACACTGTATGCGCTGGATGATACGACAAGCGCAGCTTCGAGCGTAAGCCTGTATGCATGTAACAGCGATGGGAAGCTTGTGAACGTTGGAAACGCGTATTCGGCAGGCGGAGAAGAGGATCCGATCCGCTGCGAGGACGGCGTTCTCTATGTGTGCAGTGCGGATGAATACGGTGAAATGAAGATCAGCAAGGATACCAACGGACTCTTCTACACCAAGGAGGTCAGCCGCTACAGCGAAACCGACGGAACCGTTTCCTTCAGCGGCTTTGTTCGCGAGGATGATGACATTAATTCCTCCTCCGAGGATACCGGGATTTCAACGGACGAAGAGTTCGAGGCACTGCTGGCCTCCGGAAGAGAGAAGACTCCGATCCGGTTCTGGGGAGCGGAGTATGCATCGTATGACGATGTGATCGCACAGCTGCCGGCAGATTATGGCTATGCGTATCTGACGATTGACGGTTATGACGGCGATGTCCTGGCGGTGACGGATTTCACATATCAGTGGGACAACGGAGAGAACGTATCCCTGACAGCCTATCTGTACGTACAAAACGGTGATGCGGTTCAGTATCTTGGCAATGTCATGACCGGAGGAACCGGCTACCCGATTCGCTGCGCGAACGGCATCCTCTATAACTGCAACATGGTTCAGTATGGTGAGATGAAGGTGGAACAGACGTCGGATGGCAAATATAGTCTGACCTATACCAACCGCGGCACCATCACGAACAATGCAGACGGAACCGTTGAGATTGAGACGGAAGGAAAGCTGGCCGGTGCAGAGGAAGATGAAATTCGCGACAAGATAGCAGCGATGGATGGCGTGGCAGTAGTCGATTTCACGGTGGTGAAATAGCCTTTGGTCAGCCGCATCGAGGTTTCCGAATGCGAGGAGAAAATGCCAACGGGCATTTTTGAGTATCAAAATCGAGATGGGGGCTGATAATTACACTGAGATGGAGATGGAGCAGCCCCGGGACACCAAGTGTGTCCCGGGGCTGTTTTTTGACACGTGCAATCAGGAAAAAGGGCCAGTTAGTTAGTCCAGTTATTTAAAATCGATGTACTAAGCTGTCCATGGGGCATGGCTGCATTCAGATTCGCCGCAGCGTGGCACGGACGGCCCATCCGATGAGATGATAGAAGGCACGGATCCGGCCGCAGTCACCAATCTGCCGCAGGAGCGTCCACATGCGGCGAATTGCGGAGAGCTTATTGGAGGAAAGCGACTTCTGGGGCCGCCGGTAAACGGTCAGGACCTCATCAAGCCCGCAGGCGGTAATGCCGGTCTTTAAAAGACTCCACCACAGTGCTGTGTCTTCAGAACCGATGTCCGGCATATGAATCAGCTCCTTTGGGATTTTCTGTGTATCCAGCAGAACCGTAGAGGTAAAGATCACCGTTCGGCTAAGAGCTTTTGAAAAGCCAAGAGTGGCCGGGACGCGGACAATTTTGCCGGTTCCCCGGGCATTCTCATCCCCGAATTCATAGGAGGTGAAGGCAAAACCGCTTTCGCACATATCCAGGAACCGGAGCTCTCTTTCGAGCTTTTCCGGGAGCCATACATCATCGGCATCCAGAAAGGCGATATATCGTCCTCTTGCACAGGCAATGCCATGATTGCGGCTCTCTGCGGCTCCCATATTCTTCTCATTCTGAATGATATGGATCTGCGAGCCAAAGGGCGATGCATCCTTACAGGCGGCAGCGACAGACAGGGTATCATCGCCGCCGCAGTCATCCACCAGGAGTAGCTCCCAGTTGGTCCAGGTTTGCTGCTCTACGCAGTAAATGGTATTCGCAATGTAGGGCGCGGCATGATACATTGGTACAATGATAGAGACGAGGCGCTTTGTTTCATCGGTGGGTGTCATAGTAATCCTTTCGGTGGTGGATCTATACGTTATTGCCGCTTCACCGGCAAAGTGGTGTCCCCATCCCTGGAGGGGCATCTTTGGGACTCGTCTTTTCGCGGCGTTCATACAAAAGCAAAGGAGAATATATGAATATTACAGTATATCTTGGATCGATGGAAGGAAACCTTCCGGAGTTTGCAGAGGCGATTCGTGAGCTGGGCACCTGGATTGGTGAGAGCGGCAATAATCTGGTATACGGCGGCTCCAAAAGCGGCCTCATGGGAATGATTGCAGACAGTGTTCTGGCCGCCGGCGGAAAGGTGTACGGCGTGGAGCCGGAGTTCTTCATGGAGGCGGAGCTTCAGCATGAAGGTCTGACCGAGCTTACGGTGACAAAGGACATGGCAGAGAGGAAAAAGCTCCTGATTGAAAAGGGGGATGCCTATATTGCCTTCCCAGGCGGCACGGGGACATTGGAGGAGATTTCAGAGGTTATGTCCATGGTCTCCCTTAAGCACACCGAGAAGCCTTGTGTTCTCTACAATCTGAATGGCTACTACGATGATCTGAAGCGTCTCCTGGAACACATGGTGGAAACCGGTCTTTCCTGCCCGGAGCGGCTGGAGGGAATACACTTTGCCGGAAATCTGCAGGAGATTCAGGAAATCATTGCAGCGGCAAAGGCCTGATACGGATGCAGCGAATTCAATGTACAAGGTACAGATCAAATATCACCAGCGACAGCTTCTGTCGCTGGTGATATTTGATAACGGCTAGTTATTTAAAAATCGATGCACTAGTTGGTTTAGAACTACACCAGTCCCATGACATCATCCACCGGGAGTGCCACGATGACGCCGTGGGCGGGCGTATTCAAACCGCATTTTTCGGCGATGGCCTGCATGACGGGGGCTTTCTTTTCAGACGGAACAACGATCAGGACACTGTCCTGCTCCTCCTGCCCGTCAAAACCCAGCTCCTGCAGGGCGTTTTCCTGTGCAATCCGGCGGCCGTGAAGAACAGTGCCGCCGCGTGCTCCGACCCCTCTGGCAGCATCCACTACGGCATCACTGTAGCCGGTGTGAACGTTAATCAGGAGCAGTGAATAGGCAGGAACGGAGCTGTTATGACTCTGGGACATAGTGGATTCCTCCTCGGAATAGTCTGCATTGTCGTTGTCAGCAGCAGAGGCCTTGGCGTCTGCCTGCAGGAGATGAACCAGCGCACCCTGTGCCGCAATGAGCGGAAGCGTTACGGCAATACCGGTGCCTCTCCGATGATAGGAAAGGGATCCGTTAATGGCACGGAAGGTATCGCGTACCTGTGACTTGCGGACGTAGCCGAGGGTCAGGATGCGCGTTGTACCGCCAAGGCCCAGGATATCAAGGAACTCCGAAGGGGCAGTTCCCTTGGCGCGCAGCTCACATAAAAGAGGAATGTGCTGCTGCCGGAATGTTTCCTCCACCTGTCGGCGATCCTCCTCGTTGGTGATGGAGAGGAGTATACGAAGCCCATCCGAGGGTGCACGGTGGGTGGGAAGAGAAATGGGTTCTTTTTTCATACGTTAGACTCCATTCTGTCTCATTGCTTCAGATTTTCAATTCCACAATGGTGTCATTATAGCTTGCAGAGGCTGCGGCATGCCGGTTGGATTTGTATTGATAAATCAGCCCCATAAGCTGTACCGCAATGAGCGGAGCAAGAGCAACCAGTGCCACCACGCCGAAGGCGTCGGTAACGATATTGCCGCCTGCAGCGCTGCAGGCTCCCATGGCCAGCGGCAGCAGGAAGGTGGATGTCATCGGTCCGCTCGCAACACCGCCGGAGTCAAATGCAATGCCGACGAATACGGTGGGAACAAAGCGGGCCATAATCAGTGCTGCAGCGTAGCCGGGGATTAAAATCCAGTAGATGCTAAGGCCTGTGAGAACGCGAACCATGGAAAGCGCCACGGCGCAGGCAACACCGGCCTGGAGCGTACGGTTCATGGCATTGCGCGAGATCATGCCGCCGGTAATATTTTCAACCTGTTCGTTCAGAACCTGTACAGCCGGCTCGGCCTTTACGATGTAGTAGCCGATGATCATGCCGATGGGGATGAGAATCCAGGAAAAGCGGCTGCCGGCCAGTCCGCTGCCGAGAAGATTTCCGACCGGGGCAAAGCCGATGTTGACGCCGGTCAGAAACAGAATGAGCCCGACCATGGTATAGCCAAAGCCGATCATCATACGAAGAATCTGACGGCCCTTGTAGTGCCTTGTCAGAAACTGGAACAAAAGAAATACACCGACAATCGGAAGCGTGCTCTGCAGCACCTCCATGATATATTCCGGAAAAGCCTGCAGGAACTGGACGGCGACATCCTGCGTGGTGAGAACCGAAGCGATTTCAACGGTAGCATAGGCGGCTTCAGAAGGGTGATAAAAAATACCCAGCAGCATCACCATGAGAATAGGTCCGATGCTGCAAAGAGCGATAAGACCGAAGCTGTCATCGGCGCTGCCGGAGCGGCCGCGAATGGATGAAAAGCCGATGCCAAGCGCCATAATGAAAGGAACGGTCATGGGACAACATTTCTGATTCTGTCTGTTGTATAAGCCTGCATGTGTCGTTTAC
>CAVBQH010000184.1:0-5036 GCA_963597485.1 Acutalibacteraceae bacterium | reverse complement strand
GCCATCACCCCCATCGCCCGACTGACACATCGACCTCTACGCCCTTCGCTTCTTCAGATATCGATAGATTACAATTCCCAGCAGCACCGCCAGAATCCAGATCAACACCAGATACAGCCGCAGCATCGGGCTGATTGTCGTGGCATTACCATCCTGTACCTCCGCGTCAGAGCTGTTTTCACGTATCGAATTCAGATCTCTGTCGGATTCTGCCGCGTTCTCCTGCATCGACGCATCATCAGCGGTTTCCGTCTCCGAAGCAGCCGCATCTGTCACCTCGTTTTCTGCAGGTTCCTTCATACCTTTTCCAGCAGAACCATTCGTCCATGCTGCCGCTTTGGTCCACCGCACCGAGCCGGAGCTACTCTCAGCTTCTGCAAGCGCTGCCGAATGGTCTTCTCCCGCAGGCAGTCCTTGTGAATCCGCTACTGCAGTCATATCAGCATTCGTGATTACACTTGCGTTTGCTGCAGCTTCTCCGGCAGTCACCGCACGCTTTCCTTTCACAGTCCCGCTTTTCGATGCGCCGTCATTCGTACTGTCGCCAGAAGCGCCGCTGCCTGTGGAGCTGTTTTCTCCGGACGAGCCGCCTCCGGTGGTATCACCACCTGTAGTATTTCCGCCCGTGGTAGCACCGCTCGTGTCGCCGGACGATCCCTTGTCAGAAGAGTCACCGCCGTCCGTACCGCCATCGGAGGAGTCATCCTTTCCATCATCCGACTTTGGATAGATCATCCATTTATACAAAACCTGTCCGCAGCCGCAGCATCCGTCGCCGCTCTTCCAGACGTCAAACAGAAGATCTGCCCTCTCTGCTCCCTTTTCAAGGTCTGATATCTCATAAACTGTGTAGGAGACACCGTTGTATGTCACAGATTTCCCGGTATTCTTCATTCCGGTGTGATTGCAGTAGGAGACGTTTTCCCCGCACACCAGAATTACTTTATCTCCGGGGTGAAGGGTGGTATCGCTTCTCTCCACCTTCTCACCAACGGTTTCACCGTCCGTCCGGAACATTTCCAGCTTCATTGTGCTTAGAAATTCCTCGGAAGGGATTTTATGTTTGATGGTAATGCTGGCTGTTTTTTTATCCTCAGAGAGGGTAACGGATTCAAAATCATGCTGCCAGTTCAAACCAAACTGCGTTGCGTTCGTAAAGACCGCATTGACTCCATCCCTTACGGAAACCTCAATGGTGCAGAGGTACTGCTGCCCGGGCCAAAAGCGCTCGGTCTCCTGCATGCTTTCCCATTGGTTGCCGGACTGGTCTGCGGCCTGCTTTTTCCAGTTTGTCACCTTGATATCGTAGTTTACCCCGGCTGCCTCCTGTATTGTCTTCTGCAGCCGGTTTCCGACGCCCTGTACGTTTAGCTGATCCTCACTGTAATTCTCTGTCCAGTTCTCACCAATGGGGATACCCTCATTTAAACGGAACGTTTCAAAGATATCATTGCCGAGCTCGAAGAACGGGATTTGATATTCCTCCGCATCTTCGGCGCTTGTCCTCTGAATGATGGCGTAAACGCTCTTGTGCTTTTTGGTAACCTCATCATAGCATACAGCCTGCAGCACATAAAAACGCCCCACCGCAAGGCCGGAGGTATCCATGACATAGGTGTGAATTCCTCCCCGTCTGGAATAATCTCCCTCAACGACACGCTCCTTCGTCGGGCGAACTCCTTCAAATACAGTCTCTCTGGAATCCTCATACAACGTAATAGACTTACCACTGTCATCCGTCAGCACATCCGAGTAACCATCCTCGTCCTTCCGTGCCTGAATTCCATTCGGAAATGCGGTTTCCATATTGTCACCAACATCGTAGCAATACAGAGACAGCAGGCAGGGTGCACTGGAGTACTTATCTCCAACTTCTCTGTCGTAGATGATATCCATTGGGAGGCGGCTCGATGTTTGGGTTACTGTATAGTTTGCCTCTACATCCTTACTTTTGAGCTGTGCCGGCTTTTTAAAGGCAAAGGCCGACGCATCAATGGCATCCTGCCCGGAATCCTCCGGTACTGTGAAAAAGCTAAGGGCCCGGTAGCTACTGATCTTCTCTCCGGTATCCGTGCATTCCCAGATCTTCAGGCAGAAGGGATTTCTGCTCGCATCGGTTGTACTATCCCGGAATTGGTCGGCAGTAAAGGTAAAGGTGATGTCCTTCACGCAGTCATTGGCCTTGACGATATGCCCCTGCCCCTCTCCGGACTCTGCTGTATATCCATCCGTAATTTCATCGCCGTCCGGATATCTGCCGGGATTTGCAGTTGTATAGACAAATGTGCGGAGTGAAAAGTCATAGACCCCCGCTTCCAGCTTAATATCCTGATCCGTCAGATTCTGCAGGACGGGGGTGATTTCAATCGTCCCGTCTGCGTTCACGCTTACATTTTCCGTGGAAAGATTGGCAAGGAAGGTAGCCGGATGTCCTGCATCACTTCCGTAGGTAAAGAGTACGTCATTACTCTCCTCCGGATAAATCGTAGGCGTAGAGGTGAGACTGCACTCTGTCTTGTAATACGCCGCCAGCTCACCCATGGTGATACGGCCGTCTCCTTCGTATCCGTCCCATCCCTGGCTCTCTCCCAAAGACGACACATCCGCTCCGAATGTATGGTAATCCGCATTATTGCGGTCATATCCCATTGCATGACCAAAGGAGGCAATCAGCTCCGTCCCGATGTCCGTATTCGAGTAACTGGTCTCCCACTGATTGGCGGCCGTGATGAAATAGTATTTAGGCGGATTGGTCGTCTTCGCTGACGTTTTACCGGACGTTTGCGTCTCATCGCCGACTGTGTCTGCGTCCGCACCCTGATCATTCTCAGAGACGGAAGACGCATTCGCAGCAGTTTCCTGTTTGTCAGCATCATCAGAAACCGTATCTGCAGCCGCCTCCTGATCATCTGCTGAGTCGGAAGACGCATTCGCAGCAGTTTCCTGGGACAGGAACTCTTCTGCAAAATCCTCGCCTGAAAAGGTCTCCTGACTCTCCTGCACTTCATCAAAATCGGAGGCCGGCATAATCATGCCGCCGGAAAAGCAACAGGAGATAATAACCAGTACACGTCCCTGCAGCTCGTCGAGATGACTGCGCAGCTCTGCAGCCGTAATGTTGTTCGCACCGCCCGGTGCCAGGTAGCTCGTACCGTCCATCACTGCATTTCCATGACCGGAATAGGTGAAAACCGTAAAGGAGTTCTCATCCGTCTTCTCCGCCATCTCATGAATGCGTTCCCACAGCTGAGTCTTACGGTCGGTATCGCTGTTCAGCGGCATCTCATAAGTCTGTATCCCGCTCTCGTCAAACTCATTGGTGTTGGCAAGTATGGCTGTCAGTGCTTTTGCATCCCCGGACATTGCCTGTCCAAGATCCTGACTATCCTCCAGATAGACCAGCAGGGCCTGCCTGCTGCCGGTTTCCTGCGTGATCTCGGCACGAACAGAAATCGTCCCGGTCAGACCAGTCAGCAGCTGCGTCGCCGCCATTCCGACTCCCAGCAAAAAGGCTGATGCACGTCTTCTCAATGCTCTTACTTTCACCCTGCGCTCCCTCTCACCTGCCTCCGAGCAGGTATGCATTGCCATGTGACGATTCAGCGCACATTCGCAAAATCGCTGCTGCGCAGCTTCTCTTTTGCGAATGTAGCGCTCTCGCCAAATAGATTTGCAAAAACATGCTCGTTAATGCAAGCATTACTCGCATATTTTGTGCAAATCTGCTTGGCTCTGAATCATTACATCAGATTGTACATCGTGAACATCGGCAGATAGATGGAAATAACGATGAAACCGGCAAATACAGCTAAAATAACCAGCATCGTCGGCTCCAGCCTGGCCAGTGCGTCCTTCGTTGCCGTATCGGCTTCATTGGTATAGAACTCACCGATCACCTTCAGCGAGGAATCCAGTTCTCCGGTCTCCTCACCCATCGCGCACATTTCCTGAAGCGTTCTTGGATATTCAATGCAGTCGCGGATGCATTCCCCCAGGGGATGTCCCTCCTCAATGCGGGAAATCATAGACTGCGTATCCTCCCGCAGGACGGCATTATTCAGCGTTTTCGCTGTAATTTCAATGGCACGGTCCACGTTCAAGCCGGAGCTCAGCAGCATACTCATGGTATTGGCAAATTCCGCCGCACCGCTCATTCTGTGGATTTTACCAAGAACCGGCATGTGCAGCTGCATGGTTCCCTGCACCATTTTTCCCTGATCCGTTTTCGTGTACAGCTTCCAGGCCAGAACCACTGCAAGAACCGCAATGACCATAAACACCCAGTATTTAGAGAAAAACTCCGATGAACTGATCAGCATCTGCGTCATCACCGGCAGATCTCCGCCCAGCTCTGAAAAGGTCTGGGTCAGTGTCGGAATCACAACAACCATCACAACAATCAGAACAACAATGGCCACACAGACCACGAAGATCGGATACGCCAGTGCGGATTTAATCTTGCTCTGCGTTTTATACTGCTTCTCGTAGTACTGTGCCATCTCCGAAAACGAGCGCTCGATGTTACCGGATTCCTCGCCTGCCCGGATGGTCTCGACCAGAGTATCCGGAAGCTTGGGGCCGTTTCTGCGAATACTGACAGCCAGTCCTGCGCCGCCTGCCACGTCCTCTGCCGTCTGCATGAAGATCCGCCGCAGCATCTTATCCTCCGTCTGCCCGGCAATCATCTCCAGACACTTTGCAATCGGAACGCCGGCCCGCAGCGTAATTGCAATCTGGCTGCACAAAATGGACAGGTTCTTCAGATTGATGCGGCCGCCGCCGATATCCATTGTCCAGAAGGACTCGCCCTTGTCCTTTATTTTATTGATAGAGAGAATAACCGGTGCCGTTGTCCGAATCTGATCGGCCGCCGCATACTGATCCGATGCCTGTATGACACCGCTGATCTGCATGCCCTCCTTGGTCAATGCCTTGTATTTGAATGTTGCCATCGTATATCCTTTGCTGTTGGAATATCAAAACTTGTATCTGTTCAGCACCTGCCACATTTCAACGTGAATTGACTGCTTGCAGGC
>CAVBQH010000183.1:0-5054 GCA_963597485.1 Acutalibacteraceae bacterium | reverse complement strand
GCTCGCATAAGACGCTCGCAAGCACCGAGGCCTCGCAAGGCCCCTGATCCGGACATTCTCCGCCACCCTGTCGCTTGGCTTGCGCGTGATTGTAACCATAGCGCAAAACTACAAAAGCACAAGGGGGGAGCATGCAGACGTGTTTTCTTGCAATTGATATCGGAGCATCCAGTGGCCGGCACATCGTTGGAATGGTAAATGAGGGGAAAATAGTCCTGCAGGAGGTGTACCGTTTTGAAAACGGCGTCAGCAAAAAGGACGGCCACCTGTGCTGGGACATCGATGGCCTGGCAAGGGAAGTGGTGCAGGGACTGAAGGCGGCACATAAGGCAGGCTTTACGCCGGTTACCATCGGCATTGATACCTGGGCCGTGGATTACGTCCTGCTGGACGAGGAAGGACATCGAATCGGGGATGCAGTGGCCTACCGCGATGAGCGGACGAAAGGGATGCGTGACGTCCTGGAGCAGGAGTATGGACTGGACTTTGCAGAGCACTATGCCCGGACCGGAATCCAGTACCAGCCGTTTAATACGGTTTATCAGCTGATGGCACAAAAGAGGGAGCACCCGAAGCACCTGGACCGGGCCGTGAGCTTCCTGATGATTCCGGATTATCTGAATTATCTCCTCTGCGGCGTGCAGGCCAACGAATACACCAATGCCAGCACAACAGCACTGGTTGGTGCCGGCAGCAGAGAGTGGGACCGGGAACTGCTGGAGAGACTGGGGCTGCCGCAGGATATTTTTCACAAGCTGCAGATGCCGGGGACTGTTCTGGGACATTTAACCAGACAGGTGCAGGAGCAGGTTGGCTTCGACGCAGAGGTGATCCTGCCGGCAACGCATGACACCGGTTCTGCATTTCTGGCGGTTCCGGCGCGGGATGACGAAGCTGTCTATCTCTCCAGCGGAACCTGGAGCCTTCTGGGCGTGGAGAATAAGACGGCCATCACCAGTCCGGAGAGCTGCGCGGCGAACTTCACCAATGAGGGCGGCTACGCATATCGATACCGGTATCTTAAGAATATTATGGGACTGTGGATGATCCAGTCGATCCGCCGCGAGCTGGGAGCCAAGACCGGCATGAGACCGAGTTTCCCGGAGCTGATTGCAGCAGCAAAGGACGCATCGGATTTTTACAGCTGCGTGGATCCGGATGAGGGCCGCTTTCTGGCACCGGCTTCCATGATCGATGAGGTAAAGGCGGCCTGCCGCGACAGCGATCAGCCGGCGCCGCAGACCACGGGAGAAGTGATTCAGTGTGTGTACAATTCGCTGACGGAGGATTACTGCCAGGCAGTGGAAACGCTGCAGGAACTGACGGGAAAGACCTATACCAGCCTGAACATCGTGGGCGGCGGCAGCCAGGATGACTACTTAAGTCAACAGACCGCAAACGCGGCAGGGCTGCCGGTATTCGCGGGACCGACGGAAGGGACGGCACTTGGGAACCTTCTGGTGCAGTTTATCCATTCAGGAATCTTCCGTGACCTGTCTGAGGCGAGAAAAGCCATCCGGGAGAGCTTTGAGATCAGGGAGTTCCGGCCGGAAGGAGAATAAGCAGGCACCACCACAAAAAAGGAGGAAATCTATGTTGGTCAATTCATTAGTGGAAACCAAGGCCCGCGTTGGCGTGTTCGCCATCGCGCTGGGGGCTTATCTGCCTCAGTTCCCCACGCTGGTTCCGGAATTCGAGAGCCAGTATGCTGCGTTCAAGCAGACACTGCCGAATACCGTTGAGGTGATCGACGGCGGCATTGTCACCACAAAGGAGCTGTCCATGGCAGCAGGGGATAAGTTCCGCGCTGCCGATGTGGATCTGGTCATTCTGCAGCTGTTGACGTATGCAACGTCCTACAACATGCTGCCGGCCGTCCGGGATCTGGACGTTCCGGTGGTGCTCGTGAATGTGCAGAAAAAGAAGACCCCGGACTATGCCAACACCGACACACCGACCTGGCTCGGCGAGCTGTATGCCTGCGGTGCAGTCGGCGAGATGGTAGCTGATCTGGAGCGCGCGGGTAAGCGCCATGCCGTGATCACAGGTGTGGTGGAGGGCGGAGATCCCATTGTGCAGGCAGAGATCGAGGACTGGTGCCGTGCGGCCCAGGTGCGCCGCCGCTTCCGCGATACGAATCTGGCGCAGATCGGCCGTCCGTATCCCGGTATGATGGATCTGTACATCGATGAAACGAACCTCTACAACCGTATGTGGCTCTACACCAAGCAGTTCGACTGGGAGAAGATGTGGGCCATCGCGGACAACATCACCGACGAGGACGCCATCCGAGAGAAGGCACAGGATATTCTGAACACCTTTGACATCGAGGGCAGCGGCACGATTGAGAAGGTCTGGGATATGGCCAGATACGTCGTTGCCTTTGAACAGTGGGTAAAGGATGAGAAAATCGCCTTCATTGCCTCCCACTACGATGGCTTTGCACAGGGGAAGGCCGGCGTTCTGGATTCGATGCTGATTCCCGCTTTCTCCATGCTGATCAAGCAGGGAGTAGCCTGCGCTGTTGAAGGGGACATCAAGGTCTCCATGGCGATGTCCATTTTAAAGACCATTGCCGGCTGCGGACAACTGAGCGAGATGTATTCCATCGATTTTGAGAAGGACATCTGCATCATCGGCCATTCCGGGTCGGGCGATGCCGACATCTCGGCGAAGAAGCCGACGATGAAGATTGTTCCTGTTTTCCATGGCAAAACAGGCGGCGGGTACCTCACCCAGTTCTATCCGCACCTGGGGCCTGTGACCTACCTCGGCATCACGCAGGATAAGGACGGAAACTTTAAATTCGTGGTTGCAGAGGGCATCAATGAGGAGGGACCGATCTTTACCTTTGGAGATACGAACATGCGCACCAGGTTCACCTGCGGTGCACGTGAGTTCTGCAATCGCTGGAGTGAGGCCGGACCGACGCATCATATGGCCGCGGCCAGCGGTCGGCATATCGATACGATTCTGAAGGTGGCGAAGATCTTCAATGTGCCGGTGGATATCATCACACGATGATACTGATGGAGAAGACGAAAAGGCGTCGATTAGCGGCGTGGGTGATATTCGGATGTCGCCACGCCGTCGTCAGGTTGAGAAAACAGCAAAATAAGATCGTGATTAAAGGAGAATATAATGGCTTCAATTTATGAAATCACATGTGTACAGGGATTCATGCGGATGTGCAATGATGGCTGGCTGCAGGGCTGGCATGAGCGCAACGGCGGCAATCTGACCTACCGCATGACGGCAGAGGATGTGGCAGCATGCCGCCCGTATTTTGATGCAGAGCCGCGCGCTTGGGTGAACATGGGTGTGCAGGCAGATAATCTGGCCGGCGAGTATTTCATCACCACCGGGTCCGGTAAGTTCTTCCGCAATGTAGAGCCGGATCCGATTCACAGCATTGGTATTGTGGAGATCAACGACAAGGGCGACAGCTGGCGCATCGTCTGGGGACTTGCGGAGGGGGCAAGGCCGACATCAGAGTTCCCGAGTCACTTCATGAACCACAGTGTTCGGAAGGCGGCCACAGGCGGCACAAACCGCGTAATTTACCACTGCCATGCAACCAACGTCATTGCGCTGACCTACATTCTGCCGTTGACGGATCGGGATTTTTCCCGTGCGCTGTGGCAGAGCGCAACCGAGTGTCCGGTGGTATTCCCGGAAGGTGTCGGCGTATGCCCCTGGATGGTTCCGGGCGGCGCAGACATCGCCATGGCCACCAGCGAAAAGATGAAAACCTACCAGGCTGCCATCTGGGCCCAGCACGGACTGTTTGCTTCCGGCCCGGACTTCGACATCACCTTCGGTCTGGCCCATACCATCGAGAAGAGCGCAGAAATCTATGTGAAGGTGCTGTCGATGGGCGGCGGGCTGATTCGTCAGACCATCACAGATGACAACCTTCGTGCCATCGCCAGAGACTTCGGCGTGCAGCTGAATGAGGAGTTTCTGGACTGAGAAGAGCATGATGGATCCTGGCTGGCCACATCGGACATTTTTGAGTATCAAAATCGAGATGGGGGCTAAACAATTATCAAGACTTATCGCGCTACCTCCTGCAAAAATCCGCGGAGTGCTGCGCACAGCTCACTGATATAGCCGCCGTAGCAATGATCGGAGCCGGTGATGGTCTTTAGCTGTGCATTCTCATATTGCGCTGCGGCATCTACAGAGCAGGCATAGGGAACAGCACTGTCAGCATCTCCGTGGATAAGGCATACCGGACCGTGGTACCGTGCAATTTCATCCTCCACATGGATGGTCTGGACAACGCGGGCATAATCGCCGCGGAGCCGTTTATCATCCCAGCAGTCCAGATATTCCGGAATATTCTGCGGATCAAACGGAAATCCCAAAAGGCTTCCCTTTCGCGCCATTTCCGGAATCATCAGTGCCGGCGACATCGGGATCAGTGCCTTGAAAGTATCCGGGCACATCCCGGCGAGTAAGACGACCAGCAGACCGCCCTGGGAGTGACCGCAGAGGTACAGGTCGGACACAAAATCAAGCTGCTTTGCATAATCGATAACCTTCAAGCCATTGCTGACCCACTTGTACAGCGTGTGATCCTCGAAGGCTCCGTCGCTGTGACCGTGACCATAGAGCTCGACACGCAGAACCGCAATGTTCTCCTGCAGGGCTGTGTTCATTGCTGCTACAATGTGCGCTTCTTCCATGTGACCGGTAAAGCCGTGGAAGAGGAGCATCAGCGGCACCTTTCCCTCCACTTTCGGACGAGTCAGCTTCGCATGAAGCCGTATGCCGTCATCTGTGATGTGGAATTCAGTTTCGTTCATCTGTTCGTTTTCCTTCCTCTTTGCGCATGAAATCTATGACTTTATTAAATAGTAACTATTCAGAGCCCATTCGCAAAATCGCTGCTACGCAGCTTTCCTTTTGCTCATGTGGCGTTCTCGCCAAATAAAATTTCAAAATCAGCCTTAGAAATGCAAGCATTTCACGTCTGATTTATGAAATTTTGCTTGGCTCTGAATAGACAATATGTAATGGCCTCACATTTGTAGTATCGCGGATTTACC
>CAVBQH010000182.1:0-5058 GCA_963597485.1 Acutalibacteraceae bacterium | reverse complement strand
TAGCTCGATATTTTGAATGTGGAAAAGGCGCCGGTAGCCGCATGCTCTGCCACGGTTTCCAGAATCTCCGTCGTATCCTCATCGAACAGCGAAATCTCTCCGTCCGCGGTGACGTAGCTTCCTCCCTTCTGCGTAAGCCACTGAATCATCATATTGTCGGTGGACTTATAGATAATCGGGATCAATACGTTCTGGCCGTTGATTTTGTAGGTTCCATCCGCATTCTGTTCCATGGCCTTCTCCGCCACCTCGAACATGAAATCCCACGTAATTACATCCGGCACCTCATAGCCAAGCGCCTCCACCATATCTTCATTGACATACACAGCCTCTGTCGAGCGCATGAACGGAATCGCATAGTGGCCGTCCTGGATTTCGCATTCCTCCAGAAACTGCGGAATCATCTCGTCTCTTGTCGGGCCGTCGTATCGAAGCTCGCTTCCGCCAAAGCCGTATGCCGGATCATCAAAAAGATCGTCCAGACAGACAACCTCATTGACTCCTGTCATGTATGTTGCGATGTGGTCCGGATACGTGATACAGACATTCGGTGTTGTGTCCGTCGATATATTCGTAATGACGTCGTTGTAGATTTTCGTGTAATCCGTATACAGCTTCAGATTGACTGTAATGTTCGGATACAGCGCTTCAAAATCCTCAATGGCCTTCTGGTATACCGCCGTCTGATTCTTGTTGGTATCGTTTTTGGCCCAGAAGGAGATTTCGTACTGCTGCGTCTCATCAAAGGCCTCCGGCACGGTAAATGCCGCCTTTCCCTGCGAGCCATGACACCCTGTAAGGGAAACAGCGGACACCGTCAGCACACCCGCCAGGAGCGCCGGCAAAAGCCGCCTCCCCCTTTCTGCCGCGCAAGGCTTCCTGCGCGTTTTCCTGCATCTTTCTACGCTGTTTTCTTTTCTCATCCCTTGGTGCCTCCCTGGGATACACCGGCCATAATCTTTTTATGGAAAATAAGGAACAACACGACCAGCGGTGCCGAAATAGCCACGACCGCGGCCATCATTGCCGGAATGTTCTCCCGTCCGAAGCCGTTTTCCCGCAGCTCCTGAATGCCGTTGGACACCAGATAGTAGCCGGCATCATCCGTGATCAGCCTCGGCCAGACGTAGGAATTCCAGCACTCAATGACCTTCAGAATCGTAATCGTAACAATGGTGGGCTGACAGATGGGAATCATCACCTTCCAAAGATACCGGAAATCAGATGTCCCATCCACCTTGGCTGCCTTGTACAGCTCCTCCGGAATCTGTTCGAAGTTCTCCTTCAGCAAGTAGATATAGAAAACCGACGTTACGCTCGGCAGAATCAGCCCAAGATAGGAGTTGCGCAGATTCCAGTCAGTGATTGTGACATAGTTGGTTATGACAACCAGCTCGCTTGGGATCATCATCAGTGACAGATACAGCGTGAATACCAGATTTTTCCCTTTAAAGGAAAGCCTGGCAAAGGCATAAGCAGACAGTACCGTCACGATCAGCATCAAGGCCGTCGTTGCCGCCGTGAACAAAATGGTATTGGCAAAATACCTTGCCAGCGGCACCTGTGTAAAGGCATCCGCATAGTTCTGCAGTGTCGGACTGGTGGTATAGAGCTTCGGAATGTACTCCGCGTTATAGGAGCCGTAGCTTTTCACAGACGTAAGGATCATCCAGTAAAAGGGGAACAGGACAATCACCGCCCACAGTATCAGAAACGCGTAGGTAATCCCTCTTCCCAGGCGCGTCCTTTGCCGGGCGTGCTGTTTTATTTGCTCATACTCGCTCATGCTGGTCTCTTGCCTCCCACTATTTTTGCTTGTCTCCGGCCGAGCCGGACACCATCAGATTGATCACCGTGATGGTAAAGACAATGGCGAACAGCAGCAGTGCTGCTGCGGATGCATAGGACGGATATCCGCCGCTTTCGCCGTAAAGCATGTCATACACGTAGCCTACGATCGTGTTCATCCCCGCCGCATTCAGATTTGTTCCGAAGATCGCCACTTCATCGCTGTAGGCCTTGAAGGCCCCAATGAAGCCGGTGATAACGAGATAAGAAATCATTGGCGCGATCATCGGCAGCGTTATTTTGTAAAAAATACGGAAGCTGTGCGTGCCATCCACCTTCGCAGCCTTGTAGTAGTCCGGATTCACACTGGCCAGCGCACTGGTAAGGATCAGGATCTTGAAGGGCAGGACAATCCACACCGTATAGATGCACATCACCAGAAGCTTTGCCCAGTACGGCCCCTCAATAAAATCAATGCTGTTCCCGCCGAATGCGCGGATCAGGAGATTGATAAAGCCGTCGGAATACGGCGTTTTTTTGAACAGAATCATAAACACCAGGCCAACCGCCAGTGTATTGGTCACATAGGGAAGGAAAAAGATTGTCTGAAACAGGTCCTTCCATTTGGGAATGGAATTCAGGCCAAGCGAAATCAGAAGCGCCAGTCCCGTGGATACCGGAACCGTCACTATGACAATAAGAAAGGTATTGCGCAGCGCCTGCAGAAAGTAAGGGTCGCGCAGTACATAAGAAAAATTATAAAGTCCAACACCCCAATAGGTTTGGGAGGCTGAATTGTATCCCTCCTCAAGGGAGTACACAATCACATCGAAGAGTGGATATACCATGAACAGAATCAGGAACAGCAGGGACGGCAGCAAGTACAGCCAGGGCTTCCAGCTTTTTTTCATTTTGCTTCCTCCTCGCCACAAATGATGTCCCCTGTTTTTTCATCGAACAGGAATACCTTCTTGGGCTTCACTGCAAAGCGCACTGTGCCGTCCGATGCCTGCAAAGCGTCCTCCCCGGAAACAATCGCGCGAAGAAAGCCTCCTTCCGCCGCTGCATGCCCGGCAACCACACTGGTGTCCCGGCCCATAACCTCTACAGAGCGCAGACTGCAGCAAATCGGACCGTTTTGCGCAGGAACAAGACCTTCCGGGCGGATTCCAACGGTAATGCCGCGCAGCGTCTCATCACTCCGCGGCGAATCGGAAAGTGTCATTATCTCTTCCCCGTCCAGCAGCACGCGGTTTCCCTGCAGAGTGCCCTGCAGCAGATTGATGGGCGGATTTCCAAGGAACCGGGCCACAAAGAGATTGGCCGGTGCGTCATAGATTTCCTGCGGTTTTCCAATCTGCTGGAGAATGCCATTCTTCATCACGACCATACGGTCCGAGATGCTCATGGCCTCCTCCTGATCATGGGTAACAAAAACCGTCGTGATCCCCGTTTCCTGCTGGATTCTGCGAATCTCTGCCCGCGTCTGGATCCGAAGTCTCGCATCCAGATTTGAAAGCGGCTCGTCCAGCAATAGTACCTTCGGGCGCTTCACCAGGGCCCTTGCGATGGCGACACGCTGCTGCTGTCCGCCGGAAAGCTCCCGGGGCTTGCGCTCCAGATAATCCGTGATCTGAACAAGACTTGCAGCCTCCTCCACACGCCGGTTCATTTCCTCCTTGGAAATGCGATCCTTGCCGGTCAGATTCTGCAGCGGGAACAGAATATTCTTCCGCACCGTCAGATGCGGATACAATGCATAGCTTTGGAAAACCATGCCAACGCCGCGATTCTCCGGCGGAAGGTCCGTCACATCCTCCTCGCCAAAGAAAATCCGTCCCTCCGTCGGTGTCTCCAGGCCGCAGATCATGTTCAGCGTCGTGCTCTTGCCGCAGCCGGACGGTCCCAGAAGACTCACAAGCTCCCCATCCGGAATTTCGAAGCTGAAATGATCCACTGCGATTATTTCTTTCTTTTTATGATTGCGATCCGGAAATTTCTTGGTTAAATCCTGCAGTACAATCTTCATCGCTACCTTCCTATGCGCAGTTTGCTGCCGCACCATGAGGAGAATTCCGCGCGGGCGAATTCTCCGATGTGATCATATTTGTTATCGTAATCGTCCGTAATCGTTCAGAGACGATCCGTAAAACCGTCAGATACTTCAAGGACACGCTGATGAAATCAGCGTGTCCTTAGTAGTATACCGTATATGTCTCCTTACAGAACGCCCTTTACAAAGATTTCCACACCAATTGCGATGAGTATCACTCCGCCCAGGATCGTCGCCTTATCAGCAAGCCGCTCTCCGAAGCGCTTGCCGAACAAAAGGCCGCTCATGCAGATGATAAACGTCGTTACTGCCACCAGAAGGGAACATGTCACCGCCATGCCCGTACCGTAATCCGCAATGGTAAAGCCTACAGACAGGGCATCGATCGATGTCGCAATCCCTTGCAGCATCAGCGTGCCAAAGCCAAGACAGGCACCAGCTTTCACTTCCTCCTTTTTGGGGGAATCAGAGCCCTCACCGCCGCATGCGCACGGCGTGTCCGGACAGGCCGTTTTCTTTTGGCTGCCGTTTTTCTCCTCAGTGTTCCTGCCCGCTGCAGCTTCTTTATTGCTGCGGATGCCTTCGATCAGCATCTTGCCGCCGATCCAGGCCAGCAGCACCAGCGCAATCCAGGGAATGAACTTTCGAAAGGCTTCAAACTGCTCCGCAATAGTATGCACGCAAAGCCATCCGATCATCGGCATGGCAAACTGATAGCCAGCGTAGGTTCCTGCGATGCCGCACATCTTTCTCCTGGACATCTCCGGTTCATTCAGTCCGTTTGCAATGGAGACAGAAAATGCGTCCATCGCCAGTCCAACGCCAAGTGCAATGCTGTTCGTGATAAAAATAAAATTCATGTCCGCTCCCTTCTTGTTCGCCGCGGCCATACCTCCTCTGCTGCCTTGTCCGCATTCTCGATTTCCCTTATGCGGCCGAACGGACATACAACAGGAGGCACAGCCTCTGCGGCCATGCCTCCCGAATTATTCACTCGCCCATGCATAGCCGTACCAACAGATATACATGAGTCTCGCATATTAAAGTAAGCCAGATTCCTATTTCCCAGTCCCTTCCCAGGACACGGTCTTTTGAAATCAGTATGTTGACTTACTGCAGCTGTGTGCTTGCTACTCCCTCATTGAGAAGTGATTGTCGCATTCAGATACAGAATTAGTCAATAAAAACATCATTTTCCCGTTGAGTTGTCCCCCCCC
>CAVBQH010000181.1:0-5062 GCA_963597485.1 Acutalibacteraceae bacterium | reverse complement strand
CTTCCTGACGGAACCGTGCGCAATGTCATGCACTTCCATCCGGCCCTGGCACCGATCAAAATTGCGGTGCTGCCGCTGTCCAAGAAGCTTTCCGAGCCCGCTCAGAAGGTATTTGCTGAGCTTTCCAAGCGCTACAACTGCGAGTTTGATGACCGCGGAGCCATCGGCAAGCGCTATCGCCGGGAGGATGAGATCGGAACACCGTTCTGCATCTGCTATGACTTTGATTCGGAGAACGATCAGGCCGTTACCATTCGCGACCGTGACACCATGGAGCAGGTTCGCGTACCGATCGCCGAGCTCAAGGCTTGGTTTGATGATAAGTTTGACTTCTAAAGAAAAAGAGGAAATAAACATGCAGTATAAAGGCGTTAATGAGCTGCGGGAGCTGTTCCTGGCCTTTTTTGAGGAGAAAGGATGCCTGCGCCTGGGGAGCTTTTCACTGGTTCCGCACAATGACACATCACTTCTGATCATCAATTCCGGTATGGCTCCGATGAAGCCCTGGTTCACCGGACAGGAGATTCCGCCCAGACGCAGAGTCACCACCTGCCAGAAGTGTATCCGCACCGGCGATCTGGAGAACGTAGGAAAGACCGCCCGTCACGGCACCTATTTTGAGATGCTGGGCAACTTTTCCTTCGGCGACTATTTCAAGAAGGAAGCCATTCCGTGGGCCTGGGAATTCCTGACGGAGAGAGTGGGGCTGGATCCGGAGCGCCTGTATCCGTCCGTTTATGTGGACGATGACGAGGCCTACAACATTTGGCTCAACGATATGCACATCCCGGCTGAGCGCATTTATAAGTTCGGCAAGGAGGATAATTTCTGGGAGCATGGCTCCGGCCCCTGCGGCCCCTGCTCTGAGATTTACTATGACCGCGGCGAAAAATACGGCAACGGACCGGACGATGTCATGGGCGGCGAAGGCGATCGCTTCATGGAGGTCTGGAATATTGTGTTCACCCAGTTCAACAACGACGGCAAGAACAATTATACGGATCTGGATCAGAAGAACATCGATACCGGCATGGGTCTGGAACGCCTGGCTGTTGCAGTGCAGGATGTCGGATCGATTTTCGACGTTGACACCGTAAAGTCCCTGCGTGATCTGATCTGCGAGCTGGCAGGCGGAATCTCCTATGAGCAGGAAGGAACCTATGACTCGGATGTGTCGGTTCGTATCTGTACGGACCACGCAAGAGCCATGACCTTTATGATCTCGGACGGCATTATGCCTTCCAATAACGGCCGCGGCTATGTGCTGCGCCGCATCATCCGCCGTGCGGTTCGTCACGGAAGAAAGCTCGGCATCAGCGGCTCCTTCCTGCCGACACTGGCGATGAAGGTGATCGAGACCTCCAGTGACGGCTATCCGGAGCTGGAAGAGAAGAAGGACTTCATCCTGAACGTTGTTCGCGCTGAGGAAGAGAAGTTTGAGAAAACCTATGAGCAGGGCATGGATATCCTTGCACAGATGGAGGAGGCACTGGCAGCCAAGGGCGAAACGGTGCTTTCCGGTGAGAATGCATTCAAGCTCTACGATACCTATGGATTCCCGATCGACAATACCAAGGAGATTCTGGAGGAGAAGGGCTTTACCGTTGATGAGGCCGGCTTTGAAGCGGCAATGACTCACCAGCGCGAGCAGGCAAGATCCGACCGTGAGCGTTCCGGAAAGGCAGCAACGTACATGGGTGCTGCTGCAACCATCTATGAAGAGATGGACACAGCTCTGACCTCGAGCTTTGTCGGCTATGATAAGACCACAGCGGAGTCGGAGATCATCGCGATGGCATCCCTGCCGTCCCTTTCCGGCGACGGGAGCGGCGAAGAGGACAGCGTTGCCACGGCACTTTCTGACGGACAATACGGCGCGATCATCACAAAGGAAACGCCGTTCTACGCCACCATGGGCGGTCAGGTCGGCGATAAGGGCATGATTGTGCTTGCATCTGCCTATAAGGAGGCGGATGGCATCAAGGCCAGCGCAGAAGAAATGGCCAAGGAAGCAGCACTCGGCAAGGGAGCAGCCCTGTTCGAGGTCGTTTCCACCGAGCATGTTGCCGGCGGCAAGATTGCGCACATTGGCCACGTGGTCAGCGGAATGCTGAAGGTTGGCGATAAAGTAGTACTGAAGGCGGATGAAGCGTCCCGCCTTGCAACCTGCCGCAACCACTCGGCAACCCACCTTCTTCAGAAGGCACTGCGCGAGGTTCTGGGTACGCACGTAGAGCAGGCCGGATCCTACCAGGACACCGACCGCACACGGTTTGACTTCTCTCACTTCCAGGCAATGACCAGGGAGGAGCTGCAGAAGGTTGAAGACCTTGTCAATGCCAAAATAGCAGAGTCCCTGCCGGTTGTGACGCAGGAGATGACACTGGAGGAGGCCAAGAAAACCGGCGCGATGGCACTCTTTGGTGAGAAGTACGGCGACAGCGTCCGCGTAGTGAAGATGGGTGACTGGTCCGTCGAGCTGTGCGGCGGTACACATGTAGCCAACACCAATCAGATCGGTTCCTTCAAGATTCTTTCGGAAAACGGCGTTGCAGCCGGCGTTCGTCGTATTGAGGCACTGACGGGTGACAATGTCCGCAAATATTATGAAAATCTTGAGCGTGAGCTTCTGGAGGCTGCAGAGCTTGTAAAGGCAACTCCTTCCACGTTGGCAGAGAGAATTAAAGCACTGCAGAAGGAACTCAAGGAATTGAAATCGGAGAACGAGTCCATGAAGGCCAAGGAAGCCCAGGCAAGCCTTGGTAATGTAATGGACAGCGTGCAGGAGATTAACGGTGTGCCGTTGATCGCTGCCCATGTATCCGGTGTTGATATGAATGAGCTGCGCGGCCTTGGCGATGAGCTAAAGGGTAAGCTCCAAGGCGGCGTGATCGTCCTGATTTCGGACAAGGACGGCAAGGTAAGCCTTGTTGCCATGGCTTCGGAGGAGGCTATGAAGAAGGGCGCCCATGCCGGAAACCTGGTTAAGGCCATCGCAAAGGAAGTCGGCGGTGGCGGCGGCGGCCGTCCGAATATGGCCCAGGCCGGCGGCAAGAACCCTGCGGGCATCGACAAGGCCCTCGAGGAAGCAAAGCGCGTTCTTACAGAGCAGCTGGCGTAGTAAAAAGTCCTTTACAAAGTGTGATAAGTCGCATATAATTCGATTTGTGCTTTTTTGAAATGGTAATCGCACAGAGAAACCCATCAGCCAGCTGCAGACGGAGGAGATTGTCTTTTCCTGTGGTGCAGGCGGAACGGGACTGAAGGGAGGGTAGAAGAAATGTCTAGCGTAATCGTAAAAGAGAATGAGACTTTGGACAGCGCACTGCGTCGTTTCAAGAGAAGCTGCGCAAAGGCGGGAATCCAGCAGGAAATCCGCAAGAGGGAGCATTACGAGAAGCCCAGCGTAAAGCGCAAGAAGAAGTCTGAGGCTGCAAGAAAGAGAAAGTACAACTGATTCAGGGTTCCGTAAGGACATTGTGTCAGCTGCACAGAATATCTGAACAGCAAATGAGATCTCCTGATACATGGTTGCATGTGTCAGGGGATCTTTTACTTTGGAAAGAGACGATGGAACTGGAATTCAAGCTGGAGAAATTTGAAGGCCCGTTGGACCTTCTTCTGCATTTGATCGACAAGAACAAGGTGGATATCTACGACATCCCCATTGCGGAGATCACCGATCAATATATGGATTATGTGCGGCAGATGGAAGAGGAGGATATGGACGTCATGAGTGAGTTTCTCGTCATGGCGGCAACTCTTCTGGATATCAAATGCCGCATGCTCCTGCCCAAAGAGGTGGATGAAGAGGGTGAAGAGGAGGACCCCAGAGCAGAGCTGGTACAAAAGCTTCTGGAATACAAAATGTACAAGTACATGTCGGCGGAACTGCGCGACATGGGAGCCTGCGCTGACCAAACGCTCTATCGCAAAAAGAACCTCCCGAAGGAGGTTAAAAACTACCTGCCGCCCATCAACTATGAAGAGCTGATCGGGGATACCACACTGGCAAGACTGAATGATATTTTTCAGGATATCCTGAAACGGCAGAAATACCGCGTGGATCCGGTTCGTTCGCAGTTCGGCCGCATCGAAAAGGAAGAGGTGGACCTCACGGCCAAGGAGTTGTTCATCAAGGCCTATCTGAATTCCCATAGGGACACGGATTTCCGTACCCTTCTGGAGGAACAGCACTCGAAGGATGAAGTGATTGTCACATTCCTGGTGGTGCTGGAGCTGATGAAAACCGGCAGCATTGAAATTCAGCAGGAGGAGCTGTTCGGTGACATCTCCATCCACGTGGTGAAGGACATTGCAGCGGAGTCGGACCTGGTGGGAGAATTCGGGTGACGGTGTGGGAAAACGCTGATTAAAGCATTCCTGCACCGGATTTGCACTGCGGCGTGAGCCTTCTGCCTCCAGTGTAAAAGAACGGATGCCGGTGAGACCGGTTTCAAAGAGGAAATAGAATGGAAGAAGAGAAAACTCAGATTCAAGGTGAGGAGCCGATTAGAAACGAAGTGAATAGTGCGGTTTCGGACGATGCACAGGCAGAAAACGCAGCATCGGAAGCGGCTGCCGATAAGAATTCCGCTGAGGAAGGACGGACAGATGAGGCCCGGGATCAGGCGGAGAATGTACAGCCGGAGCTGACCGACGACCAGCTGATGGCCGCCGTGGAGGCGATCCTTTTCACGATGGGAGAATCGGTGGAGATTTCGGCCATCGCCAAGGCTCTGGAGGTCAAGACAACACGTGTACGCCAGATCTTAAAGCGTCTCCAGAAAAAATACGATGCCCCCTCCCGGGGGATTATGATCCAGCAGTTTGAGGATGCCGTGCAGATGTCCACCAAGCCGGAGCAATACGAGAATCTGATCAAAATCGCAAAGGTTCCGAAGAAAATGACTCTTTCGGATTCGGTGATCGAGACCCTCTCGATCGTTGCCTACAAGCAGCCGATTACGAAAATTGAAGTCGAGAGCATTCGCGGCGTATCCTGCGATTATGCCATTAATAAGCTCCTGGAATACGATCTGATCAAGGAACTGGGCAGAAA
>CAVBQH010000180.1:0-5087 GCA_963597485.1 Acutalibacteraceae bacterium | reverse complement strand
AGAGAAGAGCTATCTGATTTCATTAGGAAGTCAGGTAGCTCTTTTTCTTATTTCTGGTCTTCTTTATTCAACTGCTCCACCAGGAGGTCGCTGAGCCCTTGGGAGGGAGTAACTTTCTTCCATTGCTCACTGGTGTCATGGTCGGGATAGTGGTAGCGCCAGGCATCATAATCATCCTTTGTGATTTCGCCGGATTTGAGCTTTTCAGCGACATCTGCCCAGGTGCACAGCATCTGCAGAAGCTGCCGGGCATCCTGACCGGATCTGGCATTTACGCGCAGTAATGGCTGGCCATCTATGTCTTTTTCAATGGTAAGGCCATAGCGGTCTTCCAAGGAAAAAAGCGTATGCATGAGACCGGTATAGGAGTCAATGTCGGGAACGCTGAGCGCCTGAGGAGAAACGTCCAAGATCTGTGCCAGCGCAGCTGTAATGTCTGCCTTGGGTGACCTCGCACCGTTCTCATATTGAGCCAGGCGCACATCTGCCGACTTTTCAGGGAATCCCAGGGCAGTTCCGAGGAACTTTTGTGTCATTCCGCGCATGAGGCGGAAAAAGTGAATTCGTTCACCGATTGCCATAGTGTCATCTCCATTTCAATAATACTGATAATGACTATAGCATATATGTTTAGAAAAGTCAAAAGAATATAAACAAAAAAGTTTAATATTTTTCGGCTGGGCTATTGACTTAAACATAAATGTATAATATAATATGAAAACATTAAACATATATGCTTAACACGAATGAAGGAGGAAACTGGAACATGGAAAACACTTTTATGAGAGTTGAGGATGTGGCGAGGGAGTTGGGGGTCTCCAAGTCCTATGCTTATAAGGTTGTACAGAACCTCAACAGGGAGCTCCGTGAGAAGGGATATATCACCATCTCCGGACGTGTGAACCGAAAGTATTTTGAAGAGAAGCTTTGCTACGGCGGAGCAGATAAGGAGGCGTAATGGCAGTTTATAAGGAAGAAAAGACCGGTACCTGGCGTGTGATTTATCGTTACACGGACTGGACCGGCGAGAGAAAGCAGACGCAGAAGCGTGGATTCAAGACTAAGCGTGAAGCACAGGCTTGGGAGCGTGAGCAGCTTAACAAGGCGACAGCGGATCTGGATATGACATTTAAAAGCTTTGTGGAGCTGTATACAAAGGATATGGAAACCAGACTCAAGGAAAATACCTGGGCAACCAAGGAACACATCATCCGAACCAAGCTGGTTCCCTATTTCGGTAAGCTGAAGATGTGCAACATCACGGCACAGCAGATTGTGAGCTGGCAGAATGAAATGATGAACTATAAGGACAGCAAAGGCGAGGGATATTCACCGGTATATCTCAAGACGCTGCATTGCCAGCTCAGCGCCATTTTCAACCATGCTATTCGATTTTATAACCTGCGTGAGAATCCGTGCAAAAAGGCAGGTGGCATGGGTAAGAACAAAAACCGGGAGATGCTGTTCTGGACGAAGGAGGAATATCTCAAGTTTGCCGATGCAATGATGGACAAGCCACTGTCCTATTACGCTTTTGAGATGCTGTATTGGACGGGGATCAGGGAAGGGGAATTGTTGGCATTGACTCCGGCAGACTTTGACTTTGAGAAGGGTACTGTTTCGATTTCAAAATCCTATCAACGGCTGAAGGGACAAGACCTCATCACATCACCTAAGACAGAAAAGAGCAATCGGGTCATTAAGATGCCGAAGTTCCTGACGGAAGAGATACAGGATTATCTGAGACAACTATATGATGTCGGATTGGATGATCGAATGTTCACAGTAACAAAAAGCTATCTGCATCATGAGATGGAGCGCGGAGCAAAAGAAGCAGGCATTAAGCAGATTCGCATTCACGATATTCGTCACAGCCATGTATCGCTGCTGATTGATATGGGTTTCTCGGCCATCGCGATTGCAGACCGCGTAGGGCATGAAAGTATTGATATTACGTACAATTATGCGCATCTGTTCCCGTCAAAGCAGACGGAAATGGCTGAAAAGCTGGATATGGAAAGAGGAGGAGAAGATGTCACAGAAAAATAAGGATGAACAGGGCAGATGGAGAAACAAAACCGTGGCCTTCCGGGTTTCACCGGAGGAGGATCAACAGATCGAAGCCTATGTGGCCATGTCAGGGCTGACAAAGCAGGAGTATATTACTCGGCGGCTAATGCACAGGGATGTGGTGGTGCAGGGCAATCCGAGGGTATACAAGGCATTGAGAGGTCAGCTGGCTGCAGTGCTGGAGGAGCTGAAGCGGATTGAAGCCGGAGAGGGGGTGAGGGATGAACTGTTGGATCGGATTGAAATGATGACAACTATTTTGAACGGAATGAAGGAGGAATGCGAATGACATTTACAAAAGAAATGACCGCCCTTAACACATCTGTTGGCGCAGACGTTGGGCAGTCACTTGAAATATCCAACAACACTATAACACAAAATCAGACAGCAGACCACGAAAACATGCGGCAGATGGGGGATTTTCCGAATCAGCTGCGGGAAAAAGGACGGTTTTGCTGCTGGCGATATGAGGAAAGAGACGGACGCAGGACGAAGGTTCCCTACAATCCGGTGACGGGACAGATGGCGCGAAGCAATGACCGCGGCAGTTTTGCAGATTTTCAGACCGCAGCCTCTGTGAAAGGCTACGAGGGGATCGGAATTGGTATTTTTGACGGCATCTGTGCCATCGACCTGGATTACTGCGTGAAAGACGGAAAGTATACCGGTAATGCAGCGGAGATTGTCGCGCTGATGCACAGCTATACGGAGCTCAGTCCCAGCGGAGAGGGTGTTCACATCCTCTTCCGGGCGGACGGGTTTCAGTATGACAGCGGCCGGTACTATATCATGAACCACAAAGAAGGCATTGAGGCCTATGTGGCAGGTGCAACGAACAAGTATGTGACCGTTACCTGCAGAGCCTGTGAGACCTATGCATTCGGTGATCGGACGGAGGAACTGAAAATTTTGCTGGAGCGGTTTATGAAAAGACCGGAAAGGCAAAGCGAAGCAGCTGCAGGAAATGCAATAAATACAGGAAATGCGGGTGCGCCGTCACTGGATTTGGAGGAAATCATTGCTCTGGCGAAGGCAAGTCGGAGCGGGAATACCTTCTCGGCCCTCTGGGATGGTTCAACCGCGGGATATTCTTCTCATTCAGAAGCAGATATGGCATTGTGCAGTTACCTGGCCTTCTGGACGGGAAGGGATGCCGCGAAAATGGATGCCCTGTTCCGAAGATCCGGTCTGATGCGGGAGAAGTGGAATCGGGTGCAGGCTGGCAGCACCTATGGGGCTCTGACCATTCAGAGAGCCATTGCACAGTGCGGAGAGGTGTATACGCCTCGCAGTAAGGAAGAAAAAGAGAAAATTCAGGACAAGATACAGACAGGAGCCGCGGATGAGCAAAAACAGCCGGAGGCCTCGGAGGAAAGAAGCTTTGCGCCGGTGGTGCCGCTGGTTCCGGAGTGCGCAGATCTGCCGAAATTCCAGGTCGATGCGCTGCCGGAGGTGGTCAAGGATTATGTGATTGCGGTGGCTGAGAACAGCCAGACCTCACCGGATATGGCCGCCGTGATCTCGCTGGGGGTGCTGGCCTCCTGTCTGCAGGGGAAATATGTGGTGGAAGGCATATCTGGCTACTGTGAGCCGCTGAATCTCTACACGGTGGTAGTTGCAGCGCCTGGGGAACGAAAATCCAGCGTGATGAAATCTATGACCAAGTATCTCTATGAGTATGAGCAGGAGTTCAATGAAGGCAGGAAAGCGGAGCTGAGGAGAAACCGGCAGGAACGGGAATCTCTGGAACGCCAGATCGCTGGCATCAAGAAAAAGCTGGAGACGAAGCCGGATACATCAATGGAGCTTGAGCTCCAGCAGCTGGAGGCGGAGCTTGAAGAAATGGAGGAACTGAAGCCAGTGCGTTTCTTTGCAGATGATTGCTCCAGTGAGGCTCTGACCAGTCTGATTGCCAACAACAACGGAATTCTGTCCGTGATTTCCACGGAGGGCGGAATCTTTGACATCATGGCCGGTCGGTATTCCGGGAAGCCGAACATTGATGTCTGGCTCAAGGGGCATTGTGGCGATGAGATTTATATCGATCGGATGGGTCGAGCTGCGGAGAGAATTCACCATCCGGCCCTGACGGCAATCCTGTCGATACAGCCCAGTGTCCTGAACGAAATTATGGAAAATCCCAATATGAATGGGCGTGGCCTGATCGCAAGATTCCTCTATTCCTGTCCGGCTTCCAGAATCGGCACCAGAACCTTTCGGACACCGCCGGTGCCGGAGGAAACTGCCGGAAGCTACAGAAAATTGATTTTCTCTTTGATGGCGATTCCGGTACCGGAAGAACCGTTGCATCTTCATTTGACGGAGGAAGCAACCGATGTAATTGCGGATTGTTTTGCGGAGCATGAGAAGTATCTCCTGGGCGAGGGACAGGCCATTGCGGATTGGGGCAATAAGTATATCGGTGCCGTGCTGCGGATCGCGGGACTTCTGCACAGTGCGGAAATGTCTTCGACGGAAGAATTGATTTCAGCGGAGACGATACGGAGAGCCATACAGATTGGTCAGTATTTCCTCGCACATTCTGCCTATGCCTACTCCATGATGGGCGGCGACCTGAATGTGCGGAAGGCAAAGTTCGTTCTGGCGAAGCTGAAGAAATTTGGAAGGTCGGAGGTGAAGCGGACAGAGCTGTTCCAGGTCTGCCGGGGTAAGTTCTTCCGCAAGACGGAGGAGATTGATCCGACGCTGGAGCTGCTGGAGGAGCATGGATACCTGTTGCGGATCCCGCAGGAGTACAAGGGCATCGGACGGAAACCGGATACGATCGTGCGGGTGAATCCGGAGGCTGCCTGATGAATTCTCTGCATTTATTGCATTTACTGCAGAGGATGAAGCATTGAAAAATCAGGGTATTTTGAAATGGATGGCGGTGAGGATGTGAGGCGTCCTTGTTGCATTGCCGGCGAAAGCCGGCATCCTCTCGGGAGAGCCCTCGGAGAGCCCACGATACTTTGCAGCCGAAGGATGAAAGTATCATAGTGGGTTATTACACTTCC
>CAVBQH010000179.1:0-5096 GCA_963597485.1 Acutalibacteraceae bacterium | reverse complement strand
TGGCACAGCAGGACATCTTCGGTCATGGATTATTCCTGCGTGGTAACAGGACTAATTGGCGGACTCATTCTTCCGCCAAGGGCTCCGCTTTGGGCGGGAGCAGCACTTTCCGGGCTGGCGATTGTGCTTTTCAAGCATGCCTTCGGCGGACTGGGCAAAAATCTTTTAAACCCTGCCATGGCCGGAAAATGTGTGCTGCTGCTTCTTTGCCGTGAGATGATGACGGATCTGACAACGCCCGCCTATGCGACACTTCCGCCGCTGGAGCTTTTGCAGAGCGGAGAGACGCCGAGCCTTTGGGATATGCTTACAGGGAATATTCCCGGGTGCATTGGAACATCCTCTGCACTTGCTGTTCTGGCTGCAGTGGTTATACTTTTCCTGGCGGGACTTTTGGATCTTACCATTCCACTTGCCGCACTTGTGTCCTTTTCGGTATGCTATGTGCTGATTGGCAGGTACGGCATGTCACCGTACACACTTGCCATTCAGCTGTGCGGCGGGAGCTTTCTTTTCACTGTATTTATTATGGCGGAGGATTTTACCACGACGCCGGTTTCCAGGTCAGCCAGAATCCTGTACGGCATTATCCTTGGAGGCGCTGCGTTCGTGTTCCGAAAGCTCGGATTATATGAGGACGGCGTAGTTTATGCACTGCTCCTTGTGAATCTTCTTCGGCCGCTTCTGGATAAGAAGCTGGCGCAAAAGCCCTTTGGCACGAGTGCCAAAAAGTGGGTGATAAAGGAAAGCAGAGGCCAACGAAGGACCCAGGCGGCACCTGCCTCGGAGAAAGCGGCAGCGCCGCGCAAAAACGCGGAGTCCATCGGATCCCTGATCGGGAAGAAGAATGCAAAGGCGGGCCGTCCGGAAACGAAACAGCCGAAGACTGCGCCGGAGAAGAACCGGAAGCCGGAACAGAAGACAGAACGGAAAACGGAGAAGACCATTCTTGCCACGGAGCTGACCAACGAGCAGATTGACGAGGAGTTCCGCAGATTCCAGGAGATCATTGAGAAGGAAGCCAGAGGGCTGGAAACAGCCAGATACACAGGAGATGACACCCTCCTTCGGGAGGCCTATGCGGAGGCAGAGGCCTCGCGCAAGGAAGAGAAAAAGTAGGATGATGCAGAAAGGAAAAACGATGGAAAAGATCATGTATCGCAGCACCAGAAGTGATAGCACACCGATTACAGCATCACAGGCTATATTGAAGGGACTTTCGGATGACGGCGGCTTGTTTGTCCCGACAAGTCTTCCAAAGCTTGACGTAACCTTGGAGGAGCTTGCGGGAAAGACCTATAAGGAGGTTTCATATGAGGTAATGAAGCTGTTCCTTACGGATTACACCGAGGAAGAGCTTCGAGGATGCATTGACGCAGCCTACGATGAGAAGTTTGATACGGAGGCTGTTGCTCCTCTTCATGCAGCCGGCGGCGTGGAATACATGGAGCTGTTCCACGGTGCAACGATTGCATTTAAGGATATGGCACTGTCCATTCTGCCGCATCTGATGATTACAGCGGCCAGAAAGAACAAAGAGGATAAGAAGATTGTCATTCTGACGGCAACCTCCGGTGACACCGGAAAAGCGGCACTGGCCGGCTTTGCGGATGTTCCCGGAACAAAGATTGTGGTCTTTTATCCGAAGGACGGCGTTTCCTCCATTCAGGAGCGGCAGATGGTGACGCAGCAGGGGGACAACACCTGCGTGATCGGCATCCGCGGGAATTTTGACGATGCACAAAGCGGTGTAAAGAAAATCTTTACAGATCCTTCGGAGAGAGAAAAGCTTGCGTCAGCAGGCTATCAGTTCTCTTCAGCCAATTCCATCAACATAGGACGTCTTGTGCCGCAGATTGCTTATTATGTCTGGGCGTATACGAGACTCCTTGGGGCGTCGGAAAATGCCGGAAAGCCCGAGAGCATTCGCGGCGGAGTGGCTGCAGATGCCGGAATCCGTGCAGGTGAGGCGGTTAATTTTGTGGTTCCTACCGGCAATTTCGGCAATATCCTGGCGGGCTTCTATGCAATGCAGCTGGGGGTTCCTGTGCACAAGCTGATCTGTGCCTCCAATTCCAACAAGGTACTGTTCGACTTTTTCGAGACGGGTATTTACGACAGAAACCGCGAGTTTATCCTGACGACATCTCCTTCTATGGATATATTGATTTCCTCCAATCTTGAGCGTCTGATTTATCATATTGCGGGAGACAATGCGGCAGCGGATGCCGGTTATATGCAGAGCCTTTCTGAGCAGGGCAAATATGAGATCACTGCGTCCATGCGAGAGGAGCTTGGAATCTTTTATGGCGGATGGGCCTCTGAGGAGGAAACCGCGGAGGAAATCTGCAGACGATTTGAAGAGGATGCCTATGTCATTGACCCTCACACGGCGGTTGCCTCTGCTGTTTACGGCAAATACAAAAAGGAGACTGGCGATGCGGTGAGAACGATCATTGTATCCACGGCTTCTCCCTTTAAGTTCGAAACGTCGGTGATGAAGGCTCTTGGAAAGCCGCATGAACTTCCGGATCTGGAGCTTGCGGATGAGCTTTCCAAGGTCAGCGGCATTGCTGTGCCGAAGGCGGTTGCCGGTCTTCGGGATGCCGAAATTCGTCATAAGACCGTTTGCGACAAGGATACCGCGTCCATGCTGCATGAGGTGGAGCGTTTCCTTGGTATCGAATAAAGCGAGTGAATTAGAGGAGAATGGTATGACTGGTGATATTATGGAGAATCCGTGCGTTTGTCGCCTGCAAAAGCTGCGCACGGCGATGGAGCAGGAAGGTGTATCGGCGGTTCTGATTCCGACAGCAGATGATCATAATTCGGAGTATGTTGCGGATCACTTTAAGGCCAGAGAGTATTACTGCGGTTTTACAGGTTCCGCCGGAACTGTTGTGGTTGGCAGGAAGAATGCGGCACTTTGGACGGACGGACGTTATTTTATCCAGGCGGCAGAGGAACTGGAGGGAAGCGGCGTTTCTCTTATGCGGATGGGAATGGAGGGCGTTCCGACCATTGCGGAGTGGCTTAAAGGAGAGCTTTCCGAGGGAGAGGTTCTTTCCTTTGACGGCAGATGCCTGACGAAAAAGGAAGGCAAGGACCTGGAGGATTCTCTTTGCACGGAGAAAATCACGGTGCGGACCGATCTGGACCTGGCAGCCTGCTGCTGGGAGGATCGCCCCGCTCTTCCCTCATCGAAGGTTTTTGTTCTGGATGCGGACAAGTACGCCGGAGAGACAGCGGGAGCGAAGCTTGCAAGACTTCGGGAGAAATTAAAGGAGCAGGGCGCGGATTCTTTTGTGACCGGCAAGCTGGATGAGATTATGTGGCTTCTGAACATCCGGGGAAACGATGTGGAATATAATCCGGTGGCGCTTTCCTACGCTGTGATTACACGGGAGCAGGTCTTTTTGTATCTGCAGGAAAGCGAGTTAAGCAGCAGCGTTGAGCAGTATCTGGCGGAGCAGGAGATTACGCTGCGCCCGTACGAGAGCTTCTGGACAGAGCTACCTTCTCTTTCCGTCGGAAACTGCGTTTGGATGGATCCAGAGGAAGCCAGCTATGCGGTATGGAAGTGCCTTGCTGCGCAGCAGGAGCGCAAGATCCTGGAGCTTCCGAGTCCGATCAGCCTGATGAAGGCCATCCGCAATGAAACGGAGATCCGTAATTTTAAGAGCATCTATATTGAAGACAGCGCGGCGCTCACAAAGTTTATCTACTGGCTCAAGAAGAGTGTAAAGGAGGGTGCGTCACTGACGGAAGGAAGCGCGGCTGCCTACCTGGACCACCTGCGCTCGGAGATTTCGGACTATATTGAACTGTCCTTTGGAACCATTTCAGCCTACGGGAGCAACGCCGCTATGATGCATTATGAGCCGGATGAGAACGGCGGAGCGGACATTCTTCCGGAGGGAATGCTCCTGGTGGATTCCGGCGGTCAGTACCTTCGCGGCACAACGGATGTGACAAGGACCATGTCCCTGGGGCCTGTGACGGAAGAAATGCGCAGAAGCTATACGCTGACAGCGGTGTCACAGCTGCAGCTGATGGGAACTGTTTTTCTGAAGGGCTGCAACGGCATGTCGCTGGACATTATGGCAAGAGAGCCTATGTGGCAGAACGGCATGGACTACAAGTGTGGAACGGGACATGGAATCGGGTATCTTCTGAATGTTCATGAGGGACCGCAGAATATCCGGTGGAAGAAGAGAACGGAGGCAGATACGACGCCCTTTGAGCCTGGCATGGTGATTTCGGATGAGCCGGGTGTTTACAAGGAAGGACAATACGGCATCCGTATTGAGACCATTCTTTTGTGCAAAGAGTGGGGCAAAACGCCGGATGGAGAATTCCTTTGCTTTGAACCCCTGACGTTTGCACCGCTTGACAGGGAGCTTCTGGATCCGGAGGTACTGACCCCGCACACCAGAAAGCTTCTGAATGAATACCATCAGAAGGTACTGGAGAACATTCTGCCGTTCCTGAATGAGGAGGAGGCTGCCTGGCTGAAAGAGGAGTGCCGGGAAATCTGATGCCCGGCCGGTGGACAAGATTCGGACAGATTGCTATACTGGTTGTGACCCGGAAGCATTTTTCCCGTGTTATTTTGAACCTACAAATACTTTAAACGGGAACTCAGCTTGCATTATGGCTGCCGCGCCCCTGTCAGCAGACGGAAGAGGCGGGACGCAGGTTCCGTTATCTAGGGATGGCAAAAGTAGTTGCCGCGAGTACCCACCTGGCCGAGGCTAGGAGTCAAAGTGCACGGGGCGGACGGGTTATGTAAAAGAGTGCAGGCTGCCTGGAGCAATGCTTCAGGCAGCCTTTTTTGTAAGGAGAGAGCATGCGTGTCATTAAAAATGGACTGGCGGTTCTGATCTATACAGCGGTGGGCATTCTGGCAGGAATTGTGTTGCTGTTCAGTTTGGTGACGGTGATTTCCTTCCGGCAGTATGAGCAGAATGATTTGTTCGATGTGACAGCAGATCGACCGCTTTTGCTGATTTTTTTTATGGCGGGGCTTCTGCTGGCGACGATGGCGGCGCTTGCGCAAGCGGGAGATAAAAAACGATTTCCCTGGCCGATGATGC
>CAVBQH010000178.1:0-5111 GCA_963597485.1 Acutalibacteraceae bacterium | reverse complement strand
GGCCCACGGTTCCGCTCTCTACAATGTTCTTCTCTGCGTTGTCATCGGTAATGTAGTAATGCATCTGCTCCCCGAAGAACAGCAAAAAGCCCGTCACGTAGACGCCCTCATACATTTCCTTCATTTCCTTCGCCGCGTAGGCCCCGCGCACACCGGACTGCTCCATTGCATAATGGTACAGCACGCGCTTTGGCGGCTCCTGACTCGGTGCGCTTCGGTATTCCACCAGTGTCTCATCCGCGTACGCCTGCAAAAGAGGCAGTGTCCCCGTGAACTGCCGGAAAAACGGGAACACCGTCTTCCTCTCCAGAAGATCGGAAAGGAAGAGCTCCGTTACCTCCATATCCTTCTGCGAGGTCTCCCCTGACTGCCCCGCACGCATGGAAAGCCAGGCGATGCGGCAAATGTCCAAAAGAGGCACTCCCTTTCGCCCATAATCTGCAATCAGGTCAAACTCGCTCTCGCCCATTTCCTTTTTCAGAACAAAATACTGGTGACTGCTCTGCGCCAGTGCATCCGCCAGCAATTCTTCATCCGTCCCATCCATCCGGCACGCAGCAATCAGCTCCTCCCGGCCGGAAATGTACTCGCCGGTGAAAAGCATCTGCACCAGCATGCGCCGGCTAAGGGCCGTTGTATCCAGGGAAAATCCCTCCATCGCCTCCCGAATCTGCAGCAGCTCCTTTGTGGTTCCGTCCCAAAACTGTGCAAGATACTGCAAAAGAACGTCATTGTAGCACTTCTTCTGAAAGGCCGTGAAGGCAAGCTCCGCAAGAACCGGATCCGCAGCCGGCTTCTCCTCCTCCAAAATACCGGATACGATGCGCAAAAGGACCTCGCCCTCTGCCTGCTCTGCGCCGCCCAGAAGAAGCCACTCGTAGGCCTTTCCAATCAGTCCCTCCCGAGCCATTTCACAAGCAAGCTCGCCTCTTGCCCTTCCGGAAAGTCCCTCCGGTGATGCCTTGGATAAATATTCCTCTAAATAAGCCGCACCCTCTGCCTTGTAATAGCGCATCAGCCGGGCCATCAGGCGTTCTTTAAACGATTCCGGAATCTCGGGACATGCGATTAGCCTCCGGTACTGCATATGGTTGTCTTCCGATACCGGCCAGGATTTTTCCTCCTGCGCACGATACAGATCAAAGCCAATGTGATCCACCGGGTATGCCGAGAGCAATTTGCAAATTCGCCGGTAATCCATCAGGTGCCGGCAGCCACCGGCATGCTCTCCTGCATGGCGGTCCCCGTTGTCATCCTCCGTAACCAGAATGCACCGTTCCCCGTAGATCGGAAAACAGGCTCTTCCGCCCTGCAGCGGGAAGTACTGCTCCGTCGCAAAATTCTCATATACCGCTGCCGCATGGCCCGGCATGACGTCTGCTCCTGCTGCCGTAATCTCACAGGAAAATGCAGCAGGAACTGCCGCTGCCGCAAGCTCACCTGTCAGAACGCGCTTATCCGTCAGAAAGTCTGCATACAATACCGCAAGATCCGGACTTATGCGGTGCTGCAGAAGCTCTTCCTGCGTAAACCGGTCCATCTGCTGCGCATATTGCCCGTAAAACTCTGCAAGCTCCTCCCGGTTCTGTGTCACATAACGGTACAGATAGGCGCTCTGTCTCCAGGGAAGCGTATTCTGATATGAAAAATAACGTACCACCATCTGCGGCAGGGCACCCTCATACCCTTCCGGCAGGGCCAGCATATAATAATCAAGGAGGCTCGTGATGGTAAGTCCTGCCTCAATTCCCCGCTGGTACCAGATAAAGCAGGAGGAATCCGTCATGTTGCCACGAATCAAAAGGCTGCAGATGCTCTCAAGAAGATCGATCTGCCGAACCCTGGGAAGCGACGCCTCATACGCGCTGCGCAGAATCTGAAACAGGCGGCGGGAAAAGGTTTTCCTGCGAAGCGCCAGATAGTTCAGCTGCAGCACCACATCCTCCGTAAGAAGGCCGCGGCGCGACGCAAACCACAGCGTCTGCAGCTCAAAATCTCCCAGCTCGCGCAGTGTTCCCGACGCATCCCGGATCAGCTGGTAATACTCCATATACAAGATGGGAGAACGGTTTCCTCTCTCATAATACCTGCGCAGCATGCGCATTGTCTCCATCGGGCGCATCCTGCGCCCGGGATCAACGTACAGCAAAAGCCAGGCAATCCAGAAGGAGTCCGGATTCTGTTTCTGCTTTCTCTCCAGACTGCGAACCACCTCCCTGGAGAAACCGTATGCGCTTCCCCCGCTTTCCTGCATGGCTTCCTTTGCCTCCGGACTTTCCGCGCAAAGGGCTGTCAGATACATGCGATAGGAATACGTCAGGTCATCCTCCAGATCAAACTGTACCACCGAGAAAAGCGGCACCCGCTCATCTCCGGAAAGCCGCTGTCCCAGCGTCTGGAGCTCCCAGACAGCGTCCTGCTCCTGATGAACGGTCAGAAGATAATGAATGCGGTAAAGGGCTGTCAGAGAATTATTCCGGTCACTTTCCTGAAGCCGGCGCACGAGACTCCCCATGTGCGCTGCAAAGTCCTTGCCGGTTTCCTTTTTGCCGCGCAGCTGCAGGTACTCCTCCATCATCTGCCGGACGATCTCATGATGCTCCCGCCGGTGCAGACTGCGAAGTGCTGTCTGTACGCCAAAGGACACCGTCACCGGAAGTGTGATTGCATCTCCATAGGCCGGTGTCAGCGTAATGCTTCCAAAATTACGGCCGGCGTGGAGCTGCCGCACATCCACTCCCACGGTAAGACGGGCCGCCCCGTCCTGAAAATCCGCTTCAGTAAGGGTCTTCACCGCTGCAGAAAGAAAGCTCCCGCTTATCTGCACCTGCATGCATGTATACCCCCATCCCTTTCGGTGAACGCGGATGGTCTTGTAGATAAAAGGCTCTGCCTGGCTGCGTACCTCACGTGCCGACACCTCAGCCGAAAGCTCCCGTGCATCGGCCGTAAACTCCACCGGGTGCTTTTTGCCCGCTGCAATCAGGAATTCCTCAACGTTATGCTCATTCCCGTCTCTTGCCGAGAGACCGCGGTACAGCGTCTCCAGGGGATGCACTATGCCCTCCGGATCCTCCCAGGTCTCCTCCTGCACAAGCCCGTAAAACTCCTTTTGATAGAAAAGAGAAACCGCCTCCTGCCAGTTCGTTCTCGCAAGATTCACATAATGCAGGAGATTGCGCACCGGCCCGAGACTGGAGTCTGCACGCTTCACCTCGTATGTAAAGCAATAGGGCAGCTCATACTCGCCCTGATCAGACAGAATGCGGAAGACGCCTTCAAGCTTTTCTGCCTCCGGCTCCTTAGCACCGGCAGTCTGCGACGCACTGCGCCCTGCAATCTCAAACGCAATGCTCTCCCTGGCTCCGGAAAATTCATTCACCAGGAGCTTCACTGCAGGATTCGTAGAAATGATAAAGCCGCTCGCTGCCCGGTTTCCCGCCCCGTAGATCACAAAGGATCCCTCATAGGGAGTTCCCGGCGTCAGCGTTTCGCTTACTGCATCCGTCGAAAACGTAAGAGAGCCTCTCCGGATATGAAATTTTTCTCCGTCCATTTTCTTGCGTTCCAGACTCTGCAGCATGTCTTCTCCTCTCCGTGCACATATGGAGTTCATTATAACACAGAAAGGGGAAGAGACGAATTCGTCTCTTCCCCTTTCGAGCACTTTACTGCGACGGGTCCACACCTTACGCCTCGGTGAGGAGCATCAAAATGTCGTTGCTGCGCGCCACGAACTTTGTCATTTCCTCCGGCGTCAGCGGTGCATTCTGGATCTTGGCAAGATCATAGAGCTGTGCACACACGGTCGAAGCCTTCTCATCCTCTGCATGCTCCATCACATACTGCACCAGCGGGTGCTGGGCGTTGAGAATCAGTGTCTGTCCCTCACCTGCACCGAACAGTCCCATATCAGAGCCGCCCATGGAATACATCTTCATCATGTCCTGCATTCTGCGGCTTTGCTCATCCACCTTCAGGAGTGAGGACACACTCTTTTCCTTCAGATTCTGAAGCGATACCTTCAGCTTGTCATTGTCCAGTGCCTTCTGGAAGGTCTTCTCCAGCTCCTTGCCCTTTTCCTCCAGAGCCTTCTCGTCCTCTTCGCTGGTCGAGCTCTTCAAGACTTCATCCACGCCGGCATCGATACGGGCAAAATGAATACCTTCGTTCTTCATCTCCAGCTGCTGAATAAACGGAGAATCGATATTGGCATTTAAGATAAAGGCCTGCAGCTTGTTCTCGCGGAACATACGGATGTACTGTCCCTGCTGCTGTTCATCGGTCACGTAGTAGATCGTCCGATCCTTTTTCTCTTCCTTTTCCTCTTTGCTTTCTTCAGAGCCGGACTTTCCGTCCTCGACAACCTCAGCCTCTACCTTGTTGCCATTCTCATCGACAGCACCTTCCTTCTCATCCGGATCAACCTTATTGACCTCCAGGGCCTCCGGCAGCGTAAGGTACTTGCCGTCCAGATCCTTGAACAGGATGTAGTCAGTCATCTTCTCGCAGAACTTATCATCCTTAAGGCACCCGTACTTGATGAAGGGACTGATATCATCCCAGTACTTGTCGTAATTGTCCTTGTCGGTCTTGCACATGCCAGCCAGCTTGTCGGCCACCTTCTTGGTAATGTAATCCGAAATCTTTCTGGCAAAACCGTCGTTCTGCAGGGCACTTCTGGACACGTTCAGCGGCAGATCCGGGCAGTCGATGACACCCTTAAGGAGCATCAGGAATTCCGGGATAACCTCTTTGATGTTGTCTGCAATGAATACCTGGTTGTTGTACAGCTTGATGACGCCCTCAGCCGACTCATACTCCAAATTGATCTTCGGGAAGTACAGGATTCCTTTAAGATTAAACGGATAGTCCATGTTCAGATGAATCCAGAACAAAGGCTCCTTGTAGTCATTGAAGAGCTTCCGGTAGAACTCCTTATACTCTTCATCGGTGCAGTCTTTGGGGTTCTTGGCCCACAGCGGATTGGGATCATTGATCAGCTCCGGGCGCTTTTTGATCTTGAGCTCCTTCTCGGCAGGCTTCTCCTCTTTTTTCTCTTCCGCAGCATCCTCTGCCTGGCTCTCGGCGTCCTTGCCCTCTTCTGCCGG
>CAVBQH010000177.1:0-5140 GCA_963597485.1 Acutalibacteraceae bacterium | reverse complement strand
CATTCATCATCTTCATAGCCTCTACAATGCAAAGCGGCTGTCCCTTTACCACCGTATCTCCAACCGAAACATACGGCGCGGCATTCTCTGCAGGAGCCGCATAGAATACGCCTACCAGGGGCGACCTCACACTGATATAGTCCTTCGGCTCCGATGGAGCCTTTGCAGCTGCTTCCGACTCCGCGGCAGAGAGCACACTCTCCCTGACCGTTCCCGGAGCCGTGCGCTCCAGCCGAATCTTTCCGGCTTCCTCTGTCACCTCAAGTCCCGTCAGCTCGAGCTCTTTCATCAGCGCAGCATACCTGCGAATATCCGGTTCATTCATCAAGTCACACCTTTCTGAAGGCAAGGCAGGCATTATGTCCTCCAAAGCCAAGTGAATTAGAAAGCGCCAGCGTAATATCCGCTTTCACCGCCGTCTGCGGGACATAATTAAGATCACAGCCTTCGCCTGGTTCCCTAAGATTGATCGTCGGAGGGATAATCCCCTCGTTTAGTGCCAGAAGGCACGCCATCGCCTCAACGGCACCGGCCGCCCCCAGCATGTGTCCTGTCATGGACTTCGTAGAGCTTATGTACGCCTTCCTTGCGTTATCCTCGCCGAGTGCCTTTTTAATAACAGCCGTCTCCGCCACATCGTTCATTGGCGTTCCGGTGCCATGCGCATTGATATAGACAGTATCGGTTTTCCGGTAGCCAGCTTCCTGCATGGCGTCTGTCATCGCCTGCGCCCCTCCGCGCCCATCCGGATGAGGTGCCGTAATATGATAAGCGTCACAGGTCGATCCATAGCCGCAGATCTCGCCGTAAATTCTTGCTCCGCGTGATCTTGCGTGCTCATATTCCTCCAGAATAAGTGCGGCAGCGCCCTCGCCGATGACAAAGCCGCCTCTTCGCTGATCAAAGGGAAGGGACGCCGCATCCGGGTCCTCCGACACAGAAAGTGCCTGCATATTGGTAAAGCCCGCAATCGCAGACGGTACAATTGCTGCCTCGGCTCCGCCTGTAATAACCGCATCGGCATATCCATGACGGATAAGGCGCATGGCCTCTCCGATCGCATTCGAGCCGGAGGCGCAGGCTGTAACCGCCGGCATGGCAGGTCCGCGGCAGTCATGCCGGATAGCAATGAGTCCTGCTGCCATATTGCCGATCATCATCGGAACGAACAGCGGAGAAACGCGGCGCGGCCCCTTTTCCAAAAGCTTTGTATGCTCCGCTTCAAAGGTTCCTATCCCGCCGATGCCGGTGCCCATAATAACGGCAAAGCGTTCCGGCTCAACGGTTCCCGTGACAGCACTTTCACTCACAGCCTGCTGCGCCGCCGCAACAGCAAACTGCGCATAACGATCCGTGCGCAGCAGCTCATTGACCTCCAGATACTCTTTAGGTTCAAAACCTTTCACCTCCGCCGCCAGCTTCGTCTTAAATTTCTCTGTATCAAAATGCGTAATGGACGCAATGCCGTTCCTGCCGTCCTTCATACTCTGCCAGGTATCAGCGACATTGTTTCCAAGAGGTGTAACTGCACCGATCCCGGTGACAACAACTCTTCTAGCGTTCATCATTTCTCTCCTCACATGGCAATTCCGCCGTCAACACGCAGGATCTCGCCGGTTACATATTCTGCCGTCACAAGATAGGCAACGGCATCCGCGACCTCCCGTGCCTCTCCCATTCTGCCAAGCGGAATCTGTTTAAGAAGTGCATTATCTGCCTGATCTCCTGTCATATCTGTCGCAACAAAGCCGGGAGCGACTGCATTGCAGCGAATCCCCTTGGGTGCAAGCTCTCTGGCAACGGACTTGGTCAGTCCGATCAGTCCCGCCTTCGACGCGGAATAATTGCACTGTCCGGCATTTCCCATCAGACCTGAAACGGAGGCAATATTAACAATGCAGCCCTCGTGTGCCCGAAGAAAGCCCCCCGTCATGTGCCGGATCATATTGAAGGCCCCTTTGAGATTGGTGTTAAGGACCGCATCAAAATCCTCCTCCTTCATCACTGCCAGTAGACCGTCCCGTGTAATTCCCGCATTGTTTATTAAGATCTGCACGGTTCCAAAATCATGCTTTATCTTTGCAGCGGTCTCTTTTGCCGCGGAATAGTCGGCGACGTCGCACCGGTATGCCTGCGCTTTGATGCCGTACTTTTCCCTGCAGCACCCGGCAACACGTTCTGCAGCGGATGCATTTGCCGTGTAAATTACGGCTACATCGGCCCCAAGTGAGGCAAGTCTGTACACAACGGCTTCTCCAATGCCGCGAGAGCCGCCGGTTACAACGGCTGTCTTACCTTTCAGCATTCCTTTACCTCTCTAAGATATTCGGCAGCGACGGCCGTTTTTACACCTGCATGGATCCTTCGAATCATATTGGTAAGTGTCCTTCCGGGTCCGATTTCAATAAAGGTATCTGCACCGCCTTCGATCATGCTGCCAATAACCTTCTCCCATTGCACCGGACTACAGATCTGTGAGGACAGAAGTTCTGTCGCATCATCGCCGTACAGCTCTGCCGTCCGATCCGAATAAAGCGGAATGCGCGGCTTCTTTAGATTTGCCTTTGCCAATTCCTCCGCAAATGCCCTGGCCGCATCGTTCATGAACGGCGAATGAAAGGCAGCATTCACCTTAAGAGGAATGACCCTGCCGCCTGCCCTTTTGACATCCGCCGTGAAGTCCGAAATCTGCGAAGAAAGACCGGCCACCACCGTCTGCCCCGGTCCGTTAAAGTTCACCGGGTACACATCCGGATATTGACTGCACAGCATCTGTACCTGCATAGCTGTAAGCTTCATAACCGCCGCCATCGAAGTAGCATGCTTGTCGGCTTCCCGCTGCATCAGCTCTCCCCGCTTACATACGAGCCGAAAGCCGGTCTCCCCGTCAAACACGCCGCTGACTGCCGCCGCGACAAGTTCCCCCAGCGAAAAGCCAGCGACCATCTTCGGAATAATCCCCTTTTCCAGCAGAACACTTGCCGTTGCCAGCTCCATTGCATATAGACACGGCTGCGTGTTTTTGGTCTCCCGGAGCTCATCCTCCGTTCCTTCAAAGCACTGACGCAAAGTCCCCGGACGGATTCTCTCGCACCCATCAAAAACACGTTTAGCGGCCGGATATTCCTCATAAAGCTCCCTTCCCATGCCGGGAAACTGATCGCCCTGACCGGAAAAAACAAATGCTATGTTATCCATTTCGCTGCTCCAAGGAGGATCGACTCGGCCTCCTCCATAACCTCCTTCACGATTTCGGCTGCCGGCTGTTCTTTCTTAACCATGGCAGCAACCTGCCCCGAGAGGAAGCACCCCTTTTGCGTATCTCCCTCCTGAACGGCCAGCCGGAAGGCTCCCGATGCCATTTCCTTTAATGATTCGTCCGATGCCCCTGCGTATTCCGCGCTGGAATACGCTCTGGAAAATTCGGTGCGCAGACTACGGACAGGATGTCCCGTGCGCTTGCCCGTTACCATCGTGCAAAGATCAGAGGCCTTGAGAATCTTCTCTTTATATACAGGGTGGATGGTGCATTCATTGGCACTCAGAAATCGCGTTCCCATCTGAACACCTTGTGCGCCGAGCATAAACGCTGCAGCTGCTCCTCTGCCGTCCGCAATACCGCCTGCCGCAATGATCGGCAGCTCCACCGCATCACAAACCTGCGGCACCAGCACCATCGTTGTAAGCTCTCCCACATGACCGCCACTCTCCCCGCCTTCGGCAATGAGTGCCGAAGCGCCGAGGCGAGCCATCAGCCTGGCCATTCCGACGGAGGCGACTACAGGAATCACTTTGATCCCTGCGGCGATCCATTCCTTAATATACGCAGAAGGATTACCGGCGCCGGTAGTTACCACATCAACCTTTTCTTCTATGACAACCCGTGCCACCTCATCTGCATGAGGACTCAACAGCATGATATTGACACCAATTGGCTTTCCGGTAATGCCGCGTGCAATCCGAATCTGCTCCCGGACATAGTCACCGGAAGCATTTCCGGCCGCAATAATGCCAAGACCGCCGCTTTCTGACACGGCCGCGGCCAGTCTTCCATCCGCGATCCAGGCCATACCTCCCTGAAAAACCGGATAGTCGATACCCAGCATCTCGCAAATTGTCGTTCTGATCATAGTGTTCAGCCCTTTTTACTCTGGATAAATTTGTCCAGATCATCGATGGTCTCCACCTTCTGATCCAGTTCGATTTCAATGCCGATTTCATCCTCGAGGCTCATAAGAAGCTCCACCGTATCGAGTGAGTCGATGCCAAGATCTGAGAACTTACTCTCCGGCTTCACATCCGAAACATTGCAACCTGTACGTTCCGAAACAATTTTTGCAATAGCATCAAAGTACATAATCAATACCTCCAAAATAGATGTTTACGTGATCTTTATTGCTTTCTGCCGCTCAGTATACGAGCCGAACGTTCCGTCAAAGAAGCGGCGCCGTTCCCCCGGCGTTCCTTCTCAGGCAAATGTATCGAAAAAAAGAATTTCTTCAGACCCAAAAGGGCACCAGTCTGTTAAGACTGATGCCCTAAAACCATTGGAATTCCTCTGAAAATGTATGCTATTCTAAGGAAATTATATGAAAGGACGTACAATATACAAAGATTTCGGCCAAGTGCTTAAGCGGCTCTTTGCTGCGTCCTTGCTGACGTAACGATCCACGCACTCAAAGCATTCCTGGCTTTGCAATGTTCTAAGCACTATGCAGCCTGATTGAGACAAAAAAATCCCCCGCTGGCTTCCCAACGAGGTATTAAAGATCATATCGTTTTAATTTGAAAACTATTATTCTCGACAAATTCAAATGCTTCCGGCGGTTTTGTCATCCACAAACGTGAATAATCCAGCTTATGACGCTCAAGCATAGAACGACAATCTTTTGTTTTCATCTTAGAAAAGTCCGTCTTGAAATTTTTCACGCTCCCGCTCTTGGTCAGTTCCATCGCGGTTCGCGCATCTGTGCACCGAACCAGCTCATCCTCCAAATTCAAAACCTGTGGCAGAAAAACAATTTTCAGTTTTCCGCAATATCGGGTAAGAAGTTCCAGATTCTTTTTAAGGTTTGCTGTCTGTGGCACATCGGTATCAAATACCAATACCACAGTCGTTCCAGCCTGAATAGCTAACATC
>CAVBQH010000176.1:0-5146 GCA_963597485.1 Acutalibacteraceae bacterium | reverse complement strand
GCATAGCTTCGCCCATCAGGTGTTTCCAGTCCTCCAGCGTCGGCTGACCGACCGGCCTTGCATACCAGCTGCCGGGCAGCCAGGAGGGCGATGATACCGGCTCCTCCTCCACAACAACCTGCTGCAGGAGCCGGATATCACTCGAGGACGGACCTACCATAACTGCATAGGTGCCGGTAGGAATCTTCCATCCGTCCTGATACACCGCAAAATCACGGCTTGCCAGAAGGAAGGTCACCATTGCGCCCTCCCCCGGCTGCAGGAACACCTTCTCAAACGCCCGCAGCTCCTTGATCGGGCGGAAAATACCATCCTGCGGATTCCCAACATAGAGCTGTACAACCTCCGCACCGGCCCGTTTACCCACATTGCGGATCTGCACGGTCACCTGGCGGTCGCTGATTAAGAGGTTGGTGTATTCGAACTGCGTATAAGACAGACCATAGCCGAAGGGGAATAGCACCTGCTGCCCCGCCTTTTCATAATAGCGATAGCCCACATAGATGCCTTCACGGTACTGGGCATCCTTTTTGCCATAGGTTCCGTAGCAGGGGATGTCAATTTCCTCCAGCGGCCAGGTTTCGGTCAGACGCCCCGACGGATTGACTTTGCCAGTCAAAATATTGGCAATCGCCGCTCCGCCTGCCTGTCCGCACAATCCCGTATAGAGTACTGTACGTACCTCGCGTATCCAGGGGAGCTTCATCGGACTTCCGCCCATGAGTACCACAGCGACATTCGCATTGCCGGCAAGCGCTGCCTTTACCATGCGGTTATGCCCTGTCGGAATGGAGAGATCCTGCCGGTCAAAGCCCTCTGACTCGTACAAATCCGTCAGTCCGACAAAGATGACCACCGCCTTTGCCTTCGACGCAGCTCTGGTGATTTCTGCAAGGCTCTCCTCGGTCACATTGCCCTCATCATCACACCCTTCCACATACGGAGCCTCCGGGATATTCTCCCGTACCTGGGAGAGCTTCGTTGGCTGGATGTGGGAGCTCCCGCTCCCCTGATACCGCATGGATGCCGCCATTTTGCCGACCAGGAGAACCTCCTTCATGTCGGAGAACGGAAGAAGATTCCGCTCGTTTTTTAAAAGAACGGCACCCTCCTCTGCAATACGCTGTGCGGTTGTCTGGTGCGCCACGCGGTCGTAGGAATAGTTCTGAGCCTTATCCAGTGCTTCCTTTCTGCGCAGTACCAGGGAAAGAATTCGCTTTACGCTGGCATCCACCGCGTCCTGCGATAATTCGCCGCCCTCTATGGCCTTTTTAGCCGCCTTTTCGCCGACAGCGGATCCGCCCGGCATCACCAGGTCGCACCCTGCCTGAAAGGCCTTTGTTCTGTCATTTAATGCGCCCCAGTCCGTAACCACTACGCCCTTAAAGCCCCAATCTACGCGGAGGATATCAGTCAGGAGCCGTTCATTGTCACTGCAGTAGGTGCCGTTGAGCTTGTTGTAGGCGCACATCACAGTAGCAGGCTGTGCCTTCTTCACCACCTTTTCAAAGGCGCGAAGATAGATCTCGCGCAGGGTCCGCTCATCCATCTGGGAATCCGACTGAAGCCGGCGGTGCTCCTGGGAATTTCCGGCGAAGTGCTTGAGGCTCGTACCGATCCCGGTCTCCTTCTGCATGCCGGCCACAAAGGATGCACCCAGCTCGCCGGCTACATAGGGATCCTCCGAATAGTATTCAAAATTACGGCCGCACAGGGGATTACGCTTGATGTTCACGCCAGGCCCCAGCACCACGGCGACCTGCTGCTCCTTGGCCTCCTCGCCGATAGCCCGGCCCTCCTCGTACAAAAGCTTTCGGTTCCATGTCTGGGCCGCGGTCACCGCCGTCGGAAAACACGTTGCCGGTTCGGAATCATTGATTCCAAGTTCATTGGTCTTACCGTCCTGTTTGCGAAGGCCGTGCGGGCCGTCTGTCATCATGATTTCCGGAATGTCATACTGTTCAAAGCCCTTTGTATGCCAGAAATCCTTCCCGCTGCAGAAGGCGATCTTGTCCTCCGCAGACATCTTCGAGACAATGTCATCGACCTTTCTGCTAAGCTCCTCATCTGTCATAAACCTGCTCCTTATGCCTGCTGCGCTTCTTCAAAAGCTCTGATGGCCTCCGCCACCTTTTCCTGCTCTTTGGTAATTTCCTCCAGAAGTTCAGCAGCTCCGTCCATAGTGCCCGCGCGGAAAATTTCCGTTACATCCGATACCGGCCGGAGCATATTCGAAAAGCCCAGATTCTGGCATACCCCCTTGAGCGTGTGAGCAGCGCGAAACGCAGCATCCACCTCGCTCCTTAGCACCGCTTCCATCAGTTCACGATAAGTGGGATCCTGCAGATATTTAATAATCAGTCTCGCAATAAGACTCTCACTGGGAAGGCGCCGCAGAACTTCACTGTAGTCTGCGCCAATCCTGCTGTATACTTCTTCTACTGTCATTGCCTATCTTCTTTCCGCCGCAGATCAGCGCTGCGGCTCGTGAAGAACACCTCACACTGTAATTACCTTAGATCGAAATTCCGTCCCCAACATGTCCTGGGGGGGGGTAGAATTCATCGCTTCCATCTCAATCCGGATCTTCTCCTGAATCTTTACAAAGCAGTCAAGGAGCATGGGATTGAATACGCCGCACTCTCCGTTTAGGATCATCTGGACCGCCTGATCATGCGGAATGGCTTTCTTGTACACCCGCTCGCTGACCAGCGCATCGTACACGTCCGCCAGCGCCACAACCTGTGCACAAAACGGAATCTCTTCCCCCTTGAGCCCGTCCGGATACCCACGTCCATCGTAGCGCTCATGATGCCAGCGGCAGATCTGATAGGAAATCTGTATCATCGGTTCCTCCCGATACTGCGTAAGCTGCTCCAGCATATTGGCGCCAATCGTTGTATGCGTCTTCATGATCTCATACTCTTCCGATGTCAGGCGTCCCGGTTTATTCAGGATTTTATCGTCAATTGCGATTTTTCCAATATCGTGCAGCGCAGAGGCTGTCGCAATCAGCGATATCTGATTCTTGGAGAGTTCATACTGATCCGTAACCTGTGCCACACGCTCCAGCAGAATCTCCGTCAGCACCTGCAGATGTCGGACATGAAGCCCGCTCTCACCGTTTCGAAGCTCCACCACCTGACTTAAAATATTGATCATCATGCGGTTATTCTTCTCGCGTGCATAGAACTGCTGCGCCACCAGCCCGGAAAGTCGTCTTTGCTTGGCATAGAGGCGAATGGTGTTCGACACCCTCCGGTAGACGATGCTCGCATCAAAGGGACGGCTGATATAGTCAGAGGCCCCCAGATCGTATGCTCTTCGAACAATGTAATTGGAATCCTCGCTGGAGATCATGATGACCGGAATTTCCTCCAGCCAGTTCTGATGGCTCATCTCTGTGAGCATCTCCAGGCCGCTCATGCCAGGCATAACGATATCCAGCAAAATTACAGAAATGCTCAGGCCATACTTATTCAGCATCTCCAGACCATCTTCTGCGTTTGCTGCCTCAATAACACGGTATTCACTGCTAAGGATTTCGCGGAGAATCTCCCGGTTCATCAGTGAATCATCGATGACCAGGACCAGCGGCTGCTCCTCTTGTTCTTTCTGCTCCCTTGACTTTGCCGATGTGCCTTGCCCGTCATGGTCTGTCACGACTGTATTCTTAGACTGCTTGGCCTGATACATCAGGCGGTCTGCCTCGTGGACAGCCTTCTCCGTCGTCATTCCCGCAGAGAGCACTCCACCGATACTTGCAGAGAGCTGCAGCTTCTGATAGCCGGGAACCTCGGCACTGTGGAGCTTTTTGTTGATCACGCGAAGCTTTCTGGCAAAATCATCTCCTGTTATATCCGGCAGTATGAGCAGAAGCTCATCGCCGCCGTAACGGATCAGGTAATCTGAGTCGCGGATACACTTCTGAATGATTTTGGCCGCGGTTTCCAATGCAATGTCACCGGCATGATGCCCGAAGGTATCGTTGTAAAGCTTAAAGTCATCCAGATCGATCATGGCTACACCGGCAGTCAGATACTGCCTGCGCAGCTTCTCCTCATAGAACCGGCGGTTGTAGGTTCCTGTCAGAGCGTCCTTATACAGTCTGTCGTCCCCGTCAATCTCCGCCGTAAAGCCGGTATCCAGCGGCTGAATTGTCTGAAGCACATACGGCTTGCCATCCGCCTCCACATAACGGGCCGTCACCTGAAATCCCTTGCCGTCCTCATACTCGAGCTTGGCCGCACTCCCCTTTGCTGCAAATGCATCGCTTGCTGCCCTCAAACAGGCATCATGCATTTTGCTCCCAATGGGCTTATTCAACTCCCTGGCAACATCCTCCGGCTCCAGGAGCCTGACCGACGCAAAAAACTTCTTCAGTGTCTCCATATCCTGCTGGATTTCGCCGAGTGTCAAGCGGTTTTTGTGCTCCTTTTCTTCCAGCTGTCCCTTATTATCCAGCTGTTCCCTGTTAGTCTCTTCCGGCATGGATTCCCCCTGATAAAACACTCAAAGCTCATCGGCAAGATCGTAGATCAGCTGTTCCGACTTTTCCCAGCCAAGGCAGGGATCGGTGATGGATTTTCCATAGACACCCTCTCCGATCTTCTGTGCACCGTCCTCCAGGTAGCTTTCGATCATAAGTCCCTTCACCAAGCCTCGAATGTCCTCTGATGCACGCATCGAATGGAGAACATCCCGGGAAATGCGAATCTGTTCCAGGAAATTCTTATTGGAATTGGCGTGATTGCAGTCCACCAGAACCGCCGGATTCTGCAGTCCAGCCTTGTCATAGGCTTCCCGGAGGCTCATCAGATCCTCATAATGATAGTTGGGATGATTGCGTCCGTATTTGTCTACATAACCGCGAAGAATTGCATGTGCCATCGGATTGCCGGTGGTCACTACCTCCCAGCCGCGGTACAGGAATGTCTGACTGCTCTGCGCAGCTGTAATGGAATTCATCATAACGGAGATGTCTCCGCCGGTCGGATTCTTCATACCTGCCGGAATGCCAACGCCGCTGGCAACCATGCGGTGCTGCTGATCCTCCACGGAACGGGCGCCGATGGCAACATAGGCCAGAAGATCCGAAAGGTAACGGTGGTTCTCCGGATAGAGCATTTCCTCCGCACAGGTAAAG
>CAVBQH010000175.1:0-5146 GCA_963597485.1 Acutalibacteraceae bacterium | reverse complement strand
AGTCGGGCCTTACTCCAGGTCTCAAACATGAAAAAGCGATGCTCCGGATCGCTCTCGCCATCCGTTGCATCGCTGTGACCAAAGTCGGTATTCAAATGTCCGTCAACGGTATAAGTCACTGCCATTCGAATCACAGCCTCTTCAAGCAAAAAGGAATCGAAGCAATCTGTAGAAAACAGCTTCGACATGAAGGGCCCTATGTTGTGAATGGTAAATGCTACCATAAACGCTTCCTTTCGGTAGATTCGATCCTAAGCAGTTCCTAAGCCGTAGGATAGTCTAGCACAAAATCCGGAAAGTGGCACAGAAAGTTTTACGGTTTCACTGATCATCGGCGGCCTGCAAGATAGCTCACGGCAGAAAGTGCGGCAACATTGCCTTCTCCTGCCGCCTTGATGTACTGATACGGCAGGCCTGTCGCATCGCCGCAGGCAAAGCATCCCGGTATATTGGTCCGCATCTGGCGATCAGTCTTTATGTGATTGTCCTCCAGCGCAAGCCCCGGCACCAGCTGTGAAGGCGAGACACTCTCCCGAAGGATGAAGACGCCATCCACCGGATACGAATTGTGATCGGTTACCAGTGTACTTACCTTCATCGCGCCTTCGATGCCGGACGGCATTTCTCGCACCACCTCAACGTCATCCCGCACCTGTACCTCGTCCTGGTACATTGGAAAATAGTATACCTTGCCGGCCACCTCCGCCAGAAAATCCGCCTCCTTTTCTTCCTTTTTGGAAAATCCGATCACCGCTACGGTCTTCCCCCTGTACAGCATTGCATCACAGGTTGCGCAGTAGCTCACGCCTCTGCCGAGGAACTCTTCCTCACCGGGGTAAGGCCTGGCCGTATTCACGCCGGTCGCCAGAATGACAGTATCGGCTTCGTACTCTGTACCATTTCCCTGCAGCATAAAATACTCGCCTGCCGCAAAGGCCAGGTGTATGGTATCCTCTGTCACCGCGATATTCATGGCATCGAGGTGCCTTTGAAACGCCGCAGCAAGATCTGTTCCGCTGACAGCGGGAAATCCGAGATAATTCTGTATGGTATGTGCCTTTTGCACCTTCGCAGTAAGCTCCCTGCTGCCAAACAGAATCGTTTTCTTATTACGTATTCTGGCGGTGATTGCAGCCTCCAGGCCTGCCGGCCCTGTACCGATCACCGCGATCTCATATCGTTCCATAGCATTCTCCACCTGCTGTGACCGCTTTTGTTTCCGCTTTAAAATGCTAATTTGCAGCCGTTCAGCCTTTCCCCAGAGCGATCCGTTCCAGCACCTCCCTCGTGCATTCAAAGGGAGCTTTGGCAAGCTTTGCCGGATTGGACGACACCACGTCGATCGTGTGCTGCAGCTCCTCCTTCGGAATCAGAACCTCTCCGCAGACAATGTGGAAGAACTCCTCCCATTCCTCAATTGAGACAAAGCCCGCCATGTTAAGAGCTATCAGCTGCTCCTCCTTCGGAAGTGCACGAAGATACCCTGCTTCGAACAGACCGACGGCCACCCCATGCGGCAAATGCAGATCATAGGTCAGCGCATAGGACAATGCATGCGGAAGGGAGGTCCCCGTCTGCGCAATGGCCATTCCTGCCAAACACGACGCACGCATAAGCTGCGTGCACTCTTCCTTGGTCAGTGTTCGCTCGTCCAGCTCCAACAGCGAGCGACGAATCTTGCTCCATGCCAAAAGCCCGGCATCGGCACACATCCTGCTGTAAGGCGTCGCCGATGAATTGTAATAGCTTTCCAGAAGATGTCCCAGCGCATCCACCGCCGTGTTCCGAATAATATGCGCCGGTGCGGCCGCAAGATATTTACCGTCGATCAGGGCCAGATCTGCGAAGATCTTGTGCGGAAGGGAGCTCTTTGTTTTCCTGGCATGGATGGTCAGAACGCTCACTCCGGTCACTTCAGATCCGGTGCCGCAGGTAGTCGGGATCAGAATCAATGGCAGGTGCGCCGTTTTCCCTGTTTGGCCTGCCTTTTCTGTATCATACAGGTAATCGGCGCCCTCTGCGGGATGTGCCAGCAAAAGTGCCGCTGCCTTCGCTGCATCCAGGGGCGACCCGCCGCCGATTCCGATGACAAAATCCACTCCCTCCTGCAGGCCAAGCGCTCTTGCCTTCATAACCGTCTCGATGGAAGGGTTCTCTTCCACCTCATCGAACAGCACGTACGTGACACCGCCCTTCTCCAGCACATCGGTCACATCCTTCAGCGAGCCGTTTGCTCTCGCTGAATTCCTGCCTGTCACCAGAAGTGCCCTGCTTCCGGCGGCGCACAGCTCACTGCTGCGGTTTTGTACACAGTTTTCTTCCTCATAAACCTTTACCGGCATATAGTACTGCATCTGTTCCTCCTGCATGTGTAACTTTTGCAAATGGCTCTGAATTGGTAAATCGGTAACTATTCAGAGCCCATTCGCAAAATCGCTGCTACGCCTTCGCTTCCTTGAAGCTCATGATCATTTCCGCCGTAAGACTAAGCTCCCGGTTTTCTTCTCCGATGTCCTCACGGGATACCCATACCGCTCTTGCAAGTTCACCGTCATCCATATGGATCGGTTCCGTTTCATCTGCAATGCAGTAATAGCCAAACAGCAGATTGGAATCGAAGCCCCAGGGCTGGCTTTTAAAATACCGGATGTGCCGAACGTGAAGTCCCACTTCCTCCAGAACCTCTCTTCTCACCGTATCCTCTGCGGTCTCACCGATCTCACAAAAGCCCGCCACCAGCGCATTTCCCTTGTGGGCCCGTCCCGCATAACGAGTCAGAACAATCTTGCTGCGCTGCGGATTGGTAATTCCCACAATCACTGCCGGCGCAATTTTCGGATAAATGACGTTGCCGCAGTCAGGGCATATTTTCGCCCGTTCCCGGTGGGAATACTCTGTCCTATGTCCGCAGCGCCCGCAAAACACGTTATCCCGGTACCATACGTACAAATGGTAGGCCGTCTCCCCGGCAAAGCAGGAGACCTTCGGCTGTGCTCTGCGAAGGGTCCGAATGGATTTCATCTCGTAATCCGTTCCCTCCGGCCAGGAGCACTCCGCGTCCAGGCAGAGCCAATACGGCTTCTCATCAATGGCAAAAAGATAAATAAAATCCTCTCTCCCGGCTCCTGCTGCCAGATACTCCGCGGCAGAAGGAAAGCTTACCGTATTCTCTCCGTTTACTTCCTCCACGCGGCATAGAATTTCCCGGTCACAAAAGGAAAAGACCGTATCCTCGTCCCGCACATCGCCCGGCCCTTCATCGCGAAACTGGTTGTGCATTGTCTGCGGCTTAATATCCTGAATCATTGATCATTCCCACTCGTAAGGTGATGCACCTTGCGCTTCATATCTTCCAGCGGATCCTTTGTTACTCAAAAAGTGCATTCACAGCCTCTGCATCGTACTGCACGCTGGAAAGCTTTTGTGTTTCAATCCGGTAAAGTGCATTGGCTGCCATATGCTCGGCCGCCTGCTCCAGATCACGCACGCCCGGCATCGAGGCAAACTTATCCACCACGGCGTAGGCGCCGTCCTCTGTCACAATACACTCCTGCCTGGTCATGCCCATGCGCTTTAGTACCTTCGGCATGGAATAGTTGGAGAAGATCGTCTTCTTCTCATCCCTTGTGTAATCCGGAATATCAATAACCGCAAATCGAGTCATAAGCGGCTCACTGATGCGGCTCTTGTCATTGGCCGTTGCGATCGGATATACTCCGCCGGTCGGAATGTTGCATTCCATGTAGTTGTCGGTATAGCCAAGGTTGTCCAGGAGCGTCAGCAGTGCATCAGCCGGGTTTCCGCTGGTGGTTTTGGAATCCGCCTTATCCAGCTCGTTGATGATAAATACCAGATTCGACTCTCCGGCTACGTAAAAGGCCTCCATGATGCTACCAGGCTTAGCATTTGCATATACGCGGGACGTACCGGTGAGCTGATCGGAATCATGGATGGCGCTCATATCCAGTGTTGTCCAGGGAAGTCCGAGAATGCGCGCCACGGCATACGCCACCTGGGATTTGCCGGTTCCGGCCGGTCCCACCAAAAGGAGCCCGTATGCCGGCAGCGTATGTGTCCGGTTGATCTGAATGATCGTCTCAATGATGCGCTGCTTCACCTTTTCCATGCCGTACAGCTCTTCATCCAGGATGCGCCGTGCCTCCTCCGGATCAATGGATCCAAAGGTTGTATCCTTCCACTGGATGTTCAGCATGATGGAGAGCGCCCGCTGTGCGTGACGCCGTTCATCCGGTCCGATTTCCGAGGATCTGGCCACCACCAGATTCCGCCTTGCCCACTTGAGGATGTGCGGAGGAAGTGACCTTCCTGCCACATTCAGGAAGTCTGTGATGCTCTGAAGACTGGTCAGCTTCATGTCATCACCCTCGATTTCCTCAATATCCTCATCCGGTGCATCCGCCGGCGCCTTAGTCTGCAGGAGTCGCCTGATGGCATACTGCAAAAAGCCATCCTCTGCCGAGAGCTTGGTCTCCCCGCCGGAATCCACCTCACGGATTTTATAGACGCAGTAGCCGCGGCTCGTTGTCTGCCCGGAGAGACGCACGTTGACGCGGTTATCACCGATCCAGCGGATCAGATCCTCAAACCGCTCGTCAATCTCTGCAATATCCGTCTCTGCCGGTGTTCCGTTCACCATGAAATGAAAGGATGTACGCTTTTCAGGAAGCTCAAAGCTGCCGCTCGTGTGGTGACGAAGATCTCCGCGGTCGTTTTTAAGCACCAGCAGCGGATGCTCCGCGTCCGCCTCCTCCGCGTCTGACCGAAACGTTGTATAAGTACGAATCTCCTCTGCGGTCACTGCGGTTTTGCCTGCTGTGCCGCTTTTCTTTTCTTCTTCAGCTGCTGCGCTGAAATCAAACACCTTATTAGCCATTGTTATATCCTCTCTGCACAAGCCGCATCGGTTCACTCGTCTGCCGCCTTTAGGGTGACGACCTGCGCCCATTTTCGTTTGCTCTGCGGCTTAACAGGTGCATTGTATCAAAAAATATATCTATTAGTATCTTTCAATACCCGTAATTTCCTTCCACGATCACTACTTTTATTCTTTCTTTGTCAAACTGCCCCGTAATCAATACAAAATCATTGCATATTCTTGTCTCATGATGACAATCCACACACTTCC
>CAVBQH010000174.1:0-5168 GCA_963597485.1 Acutalibacteraceae bacterium | reverse complement strand
TTTGGCTCCGGCGAGATCTTCGAGGATATGAAGGTGCGGGCGGAGCTGGCTGTCTAAGCCAATTGCGAACGTGGCAGCTTTGTGATCGGTATTCGGCTGCTGGAATCTACGCCTGTGGAGAATGTAAAGATACGCTGGATAGCAGAAAAGCTTCCGGAGGATAGAGAAAGTTCCAACGAACAGCATATCCGCATTGTTCCGGATAAGCCGGAGCTAAGATGCATGCAGAGCCGGTATTTCCGGACGGAAACCGAGAATTTAAGCGGCGCAACGATTCTGTGGGAGGTTTGCACGCCGGAGGGCGGAACCATTACCAGAGACGGCATGTATACCGCACCGGACACGGAAGGAATTTATGAGATACGCGCATTCTGTCAGGAGAATCCGAAAATCTGCTGCTCGGTATATGTGATTGTAAGGGAGTAACAAAAGAAAGTGGTCATCCATGTTCTAGATCAGAACTATTTTGTACTGCAGACCCTGCCTTCCGAGGCAGGGCTTACGCAGTATGTCTGCAGGAATGTTGCCGAAGATGACGGCCATATCTATCGTATCGTGATGGTCCCGCGGGAGGATACGACGCCGGATCTGATCCGCTGGCTGTCTGACCTGTTCCGTGAGGGCCGTTTTTATGAGCTTGTGCAGTATGCCAGTGAGCGGGACAGTCTGCAGATTGTTGTAGACTGCGGCTATGTGGATGCTGTTCCGATGGACAGGCTGCTGCGGGATGAGCATCCGGCTCTGCGGGAGAGGATGAGAATGTGCGGCAAGATGCTGGAACGACTGGTTTTGTCGGATGTACCGGTATTCCTGGCGGTTCCGGCCCTTAAGACGGATCATATCCGGTTTACCAAAAGTCTGGACTGCTGCTTTACGTATGAGCTGGATAAACTTGCAGACCTTGAAGAAGTCAGCATCGACAAGGAGCTCCTGCGCCTGCGCAGTGTCCTCCGGAAACTCTTTGCTGCTGAGCTGAAGGATAAGAAGATTCCGGAGTTGCAGGATTTGCTGGATCGCCTGGTGCAGCGTGAATTTCAGGATGCGATGGAGGTGTATGAGGCCTGGCTGTCCATCGAGGATACATACGCTGCAGCGGAAGATGCAAAGCTGGAACCCAGAAGCCTGCCCTACATCATCTGGGAAAAGATCAAGGCGATCGCAGGATTTCTGAAAAAGCTCTTTTTTATTGTTGTGATCATAGTGGCACTGGCATATCTTGTGTTTTCTGTCCGAGATTTTGTGACACCCGGACGGCAGCAGGATATTTTTGAGACCGTCGGAGATATGACGATCCACAGCGCCACTGCTGCGGAAACGGAGGGACAGAATGAGTAGTTTTAACGACATGTCCAACTTTTCCTATGTGATCAACAATGTCGTATTGCGGGCGGTTCGCGCCGTAACGATGCCGGTGACTTCTGCGCTGCGTCATATCAAAACAGCACTGACCGGGGAATCCATTGCAAGACGTGCATCCTATGATGTGACGGAGAGCGTACGCGGTCTTGCAAAGCCGCCGCAGGATATTAAGGAGTATGTCGATACCGGCAAGCACTATGTAGCCAAGATTCTGGTTTATCTGATTCTGGTGGCGGTTATCGTCCTTCCGGCGCTGATACTCAATTATGTGATACCTCCGGTGCGGTCACACTTTTTCACCTACACTACGCCCATAGATTCCGCTTCTATCCAAAACTATACGGGCAAGGTGCGGCTCACAGACCGCACGACCGGAGAAGTGCTCTTCGAAGGGGAGCTCGAGACCGGCAGGATCAACGGATACGGGAAGCTCTACAATTATAACGGAACGCTTCGCTATGAGGGCGAATTCCTGATGGAGCAGTATTCGGGGTATGGAATTTTATATAACGACAACGGAACGCTCATCTACCGCGGCAACTTCAATATGAATGCGTATGACGGCCAGGGCGAAGAGTACGGAACCGACGGCACGCTCCGATATGTCGGACAGTTCGTAAACGGCAGCTACGATGGCGAGGGTACGCAGTATTATTCGGATGGTCAGGTACAGTACAAGGGGGAATTCTCAAAGGGAGAGTACAACGGAACCGGAACACTCTATGACTCAGACGGAGCCAAAATCTATCAGGGGAGCTTCAAGGGCGGGGAGTATGACGGCGAAGGCAAGCTCTATGAAAACGGAGTTGTTGTTTATAACGGCACATTCTCAAACGGCCAGAAGGAGGGCGACGGAACCTCCTATCAGCAGGGAGAGATCATCACAAGCGGACAGTATAAGGACGGAAGCTTTGACAGCGGCTACACGAAGCTGTGTGACAATCAGGGCAATGTGATTTATAAGGGCAATGTCAAGGACAGCCATTATGACGGCGAGGGTACGCTGTACGGCGCAGAGGGCAATGTGCTGTATAAGGGCGGCTTTGCAAAGGGCGAGTTTGACGGCCAGGGGGAACTTTATAATGACGAGGAGGTGCTCGTGTATGAAGGCGGCTTCTCCAAAGGTGCGTTTGACGGCGAGGGCAAGCTCTACAGCGATGATGGAACGCTTCGGTATGACGGAAGCCTTTCCAAGGGCGAGTATGACGGCGAGGGCAAGTTCTACGGCGAAGACGGCAAGCTGATCTATGACGGAAGCTTTTCCAAGGGCGAGTATGACGGCGAGGGCAAGCTCTACGGCGACGATGAGGAGCTTCTATATGCGGGCGCTTTTTCCAAGGGTCAGAGGGAAGGCAAGGGTACTGCATATGCGGAAAACGGGAACGTCCTCTATGACGGGGGATTCGCACGCGGCGAGTACGACGGTACCGGCAAGCTGTATAATACAGATACAAAAGAGCTGATTTACCAGGGGAGCTTCAGCGACGGGCAAAAGGACGGCGAAGGCCGGCTCTACGGAGATGGAGAGAAGCTTTTGTATGAAGGCGGTTTCCAGCAGGATCAGCAGGACGGCGAGGGAAAAGCGTACGATACTGCTACGGGAAATCTTGTCTATGAGGGCGGATTCCTGAAGGGGAAGCATCACGGAACGGGAACGCTGTATGATGCTGCCAGCGGTCAGAAGCTGTACGAAGGCGATTTTGTCAATGATATGTACGACGGCAACGGCGTTCTGTACGACCTGGTGACCGGAGCCAAGGTTTATGAGGGAGAGTTCAGCCGCGGACAGTTCAGCGGCAACGGAACACTGATTGATCCCGATACGGGAGCGGTGATTGCGCAGGGTATCTTCCGCTACGGCCAGCTGATTGCGGGCAGCAGCTCCGCTGCAGCAGACACCGCCGCAGCGGCGAATAATATCGGCACTGCGAGCGAGCCGCTATCGGATACGACCGCAGCGGACGGGAACATAGGAGGATAAGGATATGGCTATTTGCGTAGTCAGCGGCGCGACGACGAAATGCACGATGGGGGTTGCTCCATCGACACTCAATGTGCTGCCTATGGCAAGGTGCTTAGCCGGGGGAAGACCTGTTGCGACGATTATGGATAATGCACCGATGATCAATGTCCTGCCGTTCGGGATGTGCCGGTCGCCCTTGAATCCTGCCGTGGCAGCGGCAACAGCGGCCGCAGGTGGCGTACTGACGCCGGCACCGTGTATTCCTGTTACGGTGGCACCCTGGGTTCCCGGTGCTCCTACGGTGCTGGTCGGCGGCAAGCCTGCACTCGATAACCGCTCGAAGCTGATGTGCGCCTATACCGGGGTGATCTCCATCACGAATCCGGGAGTTATGAATGTACAGGTACCCTGAGCAAAAGAGAAGCTTTGCAGCAGCGATTTTGCAAAGGGGGTCTAAATAGTTACCGTTTGAAATACGATCTTAATGAAAAGGAGCTTGTAAACGCATGGGACATAAACGCGAGAGGCAGATACCGGTGGTTGTGGCAGCCATTCTCTTTGCGTTGGCTGTATCCGTGTTTATTGTACTCTCCCATTCTTTTATTACGTTTACCGGTGTACAGAATGTCCGCTCGTTAGACGGAATGATCTACGGTGTCAATATCAACGAAACCAGAAATGAGATCTTTGCAATGGATGCGGACACCGGAGAGGGACAGTTCCTGAAGATCGACCAGATGGGAAGGGATGGGATTATATCCTTTCCGGCCCTGGAGATTTCCGGGGATGGAACGGTCTATCTGGTGCGGGAGCGCTTTCAAAACGGGAATGTAGATTCTATGGAGCTTGTCCGGTGGAATCTTGACAGGAATCGTCTTGAAACCGTGTGGATACTTCCTGACACCAAGGATAAAAATCTGACCGGCTTTGCAGTGGAAGATGACTGTTGGTATTTTCTTTACTATGCGGAGGATGCGATGGGCAATGGCTCTGAAACTGCGTATGCCCTGACAAAAGCCGGACGGTATTACAAGCTGGAATCCACCGAAGATGTCGAGTGGGATCTGGGGGTATCCGGCGTTTCAATTTCATCCCTTCCGTTTGCGAGAGTACGGCAAAAGACCGGTACGATCGTGATGCATATCGTGCTGGTGATGCTGGCCATTCTCGCCCTGGAGATGCTGCTCTGGATCGTGCGAGTATGGTGGAAAACCGGTCCGCGTAAACATCGCAGCCTCATACGCATGGCGTTTTTTACAACCATAGCTTTCGTGATTCTGATGACGGTGCTTAACGGCATTATGAAGACGGGGGTATTTAATTACATTTCATCCCACAAGATTTACGGCTGCGAGGTAGAGGCAGAGGTTCTCTCCAAGACGCTGGATCAGGCTTTTCTGGATGATCTTGCGGACGGCAGTGAGGATATCGATGCATCCGCAATACATTATGCGCTGGGCAATCACTGGAATCTGTTCACGGGGATTGCCGTATACCGCGGGAACGATCTTATGCTGGAGGGTGATCTCTTTCTCCACGGAAGAACAGAAATGGCGATCAATGTAGGCTCGCTGAAGGATCTGGTGGATGAAGCCCTACAGTCCGGAGAGAGGATCAGCACGATCTATGCCGCACGCCGCGGCGTAAATGCGCTGGTGCTGCAGCCGGTTACAACGGAGTCGGGTGCTGAAATGGTCATCTGCGTACGCGCGCCGATGCGGGAAACTCTCTATGATGCATACATGATCCGCAGACATATTATCCGAATCATGTATGCGATACTGGCCGGGATACTGCTGATCGCTGTCGCGCAGGTTCTGTGGGATCTTGCACCGCTGGAGAAGCT
>CAVBQH010000173.1:0-5177 GCA_963597485.1 Acutalibacteraceae bacterium | reverse complement strand
TGTTCATCCGCGGCAAGCGCCATCTGCAGCTGACGGAGGCAGGGAGCCTTCTCTTGCATCGGACGAACCAGATGCTCTCGCTGGCAGACAAGACAAGAGCGGATCTTGCGCATATGGAGAGCGGCCTGTCCGGCACCATATCCCTCGGTATGGTAGAGGGGCGGGCACCCTACATTGCGGCGCGGTTTATCTCGGGCTTTCGCGAGGAATATCCCATGGTGAAATACCAGATGTGGAACGGGAGCTCCGATGATGTTCTCGAGCACCTGGCAAGAGGTCTGTCGGATCTGGCAGTCATTGCCTATCCCTTCGACAATGAGCACCTCGGCAGCATCGTCATCGGGAAGGAGCCGTGGATTGCGCTGATTCCCAAGGACCACCCGCTGGCAAAGGAAGAGGGAGATTATGTGACGCTGAACCAGCTGGCGGATTATCCGCTGATCGTTCCGCGCAGAAGCTCGCGCATCGAGGCCATTGTGAAATGGTTCGACGGCATCGGAAGGGAGCCGAATATCATCTGCGAGATGTCCAACTACATCGATGCGGTGGCACTGACGGAGCAGAACGTGGGCATCAGTATTTTCCCCCAGACGACGTATACGCCGAACGTGCACGTGGTATCCAAGGTTATTACGGACCCGGCCAAATACGTGGAGTACGTTCTGGTCTGGCCGAAGGAGCAGCGGCTGAGTCCTCTGATTCAGGAGTTTTTGAATTATGTTTCGGATTTCATGGAGGAGGATCGCATTCACACAGAGCGCTTCCAGGTAAAGGAAAGCGAGTTTCAGATCCCGGAAGGGGCGGAGATTCTGTAACAAGATATAAAGGAGGGGTAACACATGAAGAAATGGGCAAGGGCAGAGTATCTGCCCGGGCTTCCTTTGTATGGGAAGACCCGGGTCACGGCTTCCGAGGAGCATATCCGGCTCTCGAAGGAAGCGGCGAAGGAAGGAATGGTCCTTCTGAAAAATAAGGACCACATCCTGCCGTTACCGGAGGGAAGCCGGGTTGCGCTTCTGGGTAAGGGAACCTTTGACTATGTCAAGGGCGGCGGCGGATCCGGCGATGTAACGGTTCCGTATGTGCGGAATCTATACGATGGCTTCCTGCAGCACCCGGATCATGTGCAGGTGGATGAGGATCTGGCGGCCTATTACAGAGAGTATGTGAACGGGCAGTATGCAGAGGGCGGAATCCCCGGCATGATCGCCGAGGCAAAGGTTCCGGAGGAGCTTCTGAAAAAGGCGGCAGCCATCTGTGATACGGCAGTGGTATCCATCAGCCGCTTCTCGGGTGAAGCGTGGGACCGCAAGTCTGAGCTCGGCGGACCCGGCGAGAACGTCTGCGATGACCAGAAGCTCATGAGTCTGCAGAATCAACTGTTCGAGCGCAGTGACTTTTATCTGACACCCGCGGAGGAGGAGCTGATCCGGCAGACAACCGAGGCCTTTGACCGTGTGGTGGTGGTCATGAATGTCGGCGGCATGGTGGCATCCGACTGGTTTGCCGGCAATGACCGCATCGGGAGTGTCCTGATGGCCTGGCAGGGCGGCATGGAGGGCGGCACTGCGGCGGCGGAGCTCCTTTTGGGAATCGGCACGCCGTCCGGCAAGCTCGCCGATACCTTTGCAAGACGCCTGGAGGATTATCCGTCCACGGCAGGCTTCCATGAAGCCAGCGATCACGTGGATTACACCGAGGATATCTATGTCGGATACCGGTATTTTGAAACGCTTCCGGGAGCGGCAGAGAAGGTGGTCTATCCCTTTGGCTACGGGCTTTCCTATACGAGCTTTTCTCTGGAGGAGCCGAAGGCAGTCCTTGTAAAGGGGGAGCCGGATCCTGCAGCCGAGACCGCAAACGGACCGGACCCGGACAGCGGAGACGAGATTGTGATTGCGGTTTCCGTTACCAATATCGGAGCCTATGCAGGCCGTGAGGTTGTCCAGCTGTATGCAGGAGCTCCGCAGGGACTTCTGGGGAAGCCGGCCAGAGTCCTCGCCGGTTATCAGAAGACGCGTCTTCTGCAGCCGGGGGAGACGCAGCGAATTTCCATTCGAGTAAAGGCGGAGGATCTTGCAAGCTACGATGACCTTGGCCGTGTGTGCAAGTCGGCCTGGGTGCTGGAGAAGGGAAGCTATGCCTTCTATCTGGGGACCGATGTGCACTCTGCAGAAGGCTTTCCTATCACTACGAGGTTTCAGACAATCGAATTGTCTGCCGACTGGTCAGCCGCATGGCGCCGACGCAGCTGTCCATGCGCCTGCGCGCGGATGGAACCTACGAGAACCTTCCGCTGGGCGAGCCCAATGACCCCAATGCCAATGGGTTAGAGCGCCTGCCCTACGAGCAGATGGACGGCTGCACGCCGGAGGTTCGGCAGCGGCCGCACGGATATCTTAGCTGGACGGGCAAAACAAACGGCCTTCCCCAGCTGATCGACGTGGCAGAGGGGAAGCTTTCCCTGGACGAGTTCATCCATGCGCTGCCGGATGAGGATCTGGCTGCGCTCCTGGGCGGTCAGGTGAATACCGGTGTTGCCAATACCTTTGGCTACGGCAATCTTCCGGACTACGGCGTTCCGAACATCATGACCGCAGACGGACCTGCAGGGCTCCGGATTCAGCCGGAGGTCGGCGTGCAGACAACGGCCTTCCCATGCTCGACGCTTTTGGCCTGCACCTGGGATCCGGAGACGACCTATGCGGTCGGACGGGCCGGCGGTGAGGAGGTCAAGGAGAACAACATCGGCGCATGGCTGACACCCGCTGTGAACATTCACAGAAGCCCTCTGTGCGGCCGGAATTTTGAATACTATTCCGAGGATCCGTATCTGGCCGGACACCAGGCATCCGGCATGGTGAAGGGAATCCAGAGCGTAAATGTTGCTGCAACCGTGAAGCACTTTGCGCTGAACAATAAGGAGACCAACCGGAAGGATTCCGATTCCCGCGTTTCGGAGCGGGCCATCCGGGAAATCTATCTGCGCCAGTTCGAGATCATTGTGAAGGAGGCAAAGCCCTGGAGCATTATGTCCAGCTATAACCTGATCAACGGACATCGGGCATCGGAGAACCGGGATATGCTGAAGGGCATTCTGCGCGATGAGTGGGGATACGACGGCATGGTGACCACCGACTGGTGGACCTATGGAGAGCACTATAAGGAATGCGCGGCCGGAAACGATATGAAGATGGGCTGCGGCTTCCCGGACCGCGTGCTGGATGCGCTCGGGAAGGGCCTGATCACAAGGGAGCAGATGGAGCTGGCGGCAAGGCACATCCTGACATTGATCCTGCGCGTGGATTGATGGAAGAATTGTAATTGTTTAGCACCCATCTCGAATTTGCTATCGCAAATCCTCGATGTGGCTGGCCAGAGGCGCTTCGCGCCTTGGCCGCCTGCCAATTTCAATCGTGAATGTACCTGCAAGCAGTCAATTCACATTGAAATATGGCAGGTGCTGAACAAATACAAATTTGGCGAAAACGCTTGCGTGAGCAAGATCGGTATGGCATAGTAAAGCAATATTTTGAGTGAATGCGTACCAAGGAAGGCACGCCCCTTTGGTGGGGTGTGCCTTCTTTTATGCGTATAACACTCGAGGCTTGCAGAAATGAGAGAGGGAGAATATGGATAAAATCGCGGAAGTAAATGGAATTGTCAACGGCTTTGTGTGGGGCGTCCCGATGCTGATCCTGCTGGTGGGAACTGGCATATGGATGACGATGCGGACCGGCTGGTTTCAGCTGACCCACTTTGGCTACTGGTGGAAGAAAACACTGGGTGGTATTTTCTCGGACCGGTCGGTTACGGCTCATACGGCGAAGGATGACCGGCAGATCACGCAGTTTCAGAGTCTTTGTACGGCACTTGCTGCCACCATCGGAACCGGCAATATCGCGGGCGTTGCCGCTGCGATTGCCAGCGGCGGACCGGGAGCTGTGTTCTGGATGTGGATCGTGGCCTTCTTTGGCATGATGACCAACTATTCCGAAAACGTGCTCGGAATTTACTACCGCAGACGCAACAGCACCGGAGAGTGGTCCGGAGGCGCCATGTACTATCTGCGGGACGGACTTGGGGCGAAAAAGGGGTGCAAGGGAATCGGTGCGGTACTGGCCGTGCTGTTTAGTATTTTCTGTGTGCTGGCGTCCTTTGGAATCGGCAACATGAGCCAGGTGAATTCCATTGCAGTGAATATGCAGAATGCCTTCGGTGTTCCCACACTGTGGACCGGCATCACTTTGATGGTCATTGCAGGGCTGGTCGTTGTGGGCGGCCTTAAGCGCATCGCTTCGGTGACGGAGAAGCTCGTTCCCTTCATGGCAATTGCCTATGTGCTGCTGGCGCTGATCGTTGTACTAACCCATATCGGAACGTTCCCTGCAGTGATTGTCTCCATCTTTAAGGGAGCCTTTGGCATGAGGGCCATCGGCGGCGGCATTGTCGGCGCCGGCGTAAAGGAGGCGCTGACCTGGGGCATGAAGCGCGGCGTGTTCTCTAACGAGGCAGGTCTTGGCTCTTCGGTTATGGTACATTCCACATCGAACGTCAAGGAACCGGTTATGCAGGGCATGTGGGGCATTTTCGAGGTATTCGCAGACACCATTGTGGTATGCTCTCTGACGGCCTTTGCGATTCTCTCCTCCGGTGTTGTGGATCTGGAAACCGGTGCAATGATTTCCTCTGCGGAGAAAACAGCGCTGGTGGCGGAAGCCTTCAGTCAGACCTATGGCCACTTTGGTGCCAGCTTCATTGCCATAGCGATTCTCCTGTTCGCCTTTTCCACAGTCCTTGGCTGGAGCATCTATGGCACAAAGGGTGTGGAATATCTCTTCGGCGAGAAGGCAGCAATGGTGTACAAGGTGATCTTCGTGCTGTTCGTTGTCCTGGGTGCTACGATGAATCTGGAGCTGGCCTGGGATCTGTCCGATACCTTCAACGGACTCATGGCGATTCCGAACCTGATCGGTGTTCTGACACTGTCCGGAACGGTTCATAAGATTACGAAGAACTATATTGACCGGAAATTCCATCACAAGGATGTAAAGCCCATGTATTCTGCCTTTGAGGATGTGCAGAAGGCACAGGAAGAGGATACGGCGGAGCCGGAGGAGTAAGGCAGCCAAGGCGCGAAGCGCCTCTGGCCAGCCACATCGAGGTTTTCCGAAGGA
>CAVBQH010000172.1:0-5181 GCA_963597485.1 Acutalibacteraceae bacterium | reverse complement strand
TTCCTGAAGGCCCTTCGCTGGTATGTCGACCAGAAAAAGCCGGAATTCTACCTGATTGGTGAAATTCTGGGAGGAGACTATAAGCAGATCGTCAATCCGGAGATGTGCGACAGTGCCACAAACTACGAATGCTGCAAGGGGCTGTGGTCCAGCTTCAACAGCATGAACCTCTTTGAAATTAATCACTCGCTGATCCGGCAGTTCGGTTCGGATCCGTGGTGTCTGTACCGAGGCATGCATCTGATGAGCTTTGTGGATAACCATGATATTTCGAGAGTTGCGTCGACGCTGACGAATCCGTCACACCTGCCGCTGATCTATGCGCTTTTGTTCGGTATGCCGGGAATCCCGTGCGTGTACTACGGAAGTGAGTGGGGGATTACAGGAAGGAAGGAGGACGGGGATCCCTGCCTTCGTCCTGCGCTGGAAAAGCCGGAATGGAACGAGCTTACGGAATGGATTTCTGAGCTTGCTGCTGCGAAAAAGAGCTCAGAGGCGCTTTGCTATGGCGATTTCCGAAGCGTCCTTCTGACCAACCGTCAGTGCATTTTTGAACGAAAGAGCGAACATGAACGGGTGCTGGTGGCCATTAATGCAGACGGAGCTGATTTCACGGCACACTTTGATGCGGGCTGCGGTCAGGCAGTGGACCTGATCACCGGGAAAATACATGACTTTGGCGGCGGAAGCCTGCTGCCCGCCTACAGTGCTTATTTCTGGAAATGTGAGAGATAGACGCTGTTAAAAACATTTACCGGCTGCCGGTATCGGCTGCTGGCACAGTTTATTTGGCGAGAACGCCGCATGGGCAAAAGGAAAGCTGCGAAGCAGCGATTTTGCGCATGGGATCTGAATAGTTTTACTGCGAATGAAACACGAACGAGACGGTTTCTACAAAAGAGACGGTGTCGTTCGTGTTTATTTTTGTGAAGTTAGGTGTATTTAACTAACTTGAAAGCGGTGGTATTCTAAATACGGGTTAGCTATAACTAACAATTATTCAAACAATCACGGTTTTCCTATGGAAAACATCGATGTGGCTGGCCGCAGGCTGCGAGAGGGAGACGGCTATGAGTGAGAAAAGTTTTCTGCGTATTGAGGATTTAAGGAAAAGCTTCGGTGAAGGGGAGACCCGGCAGGAGGTGCTGCGGGGGCTTTCCTTTGATGTGGAGAAGGGGGAATTCTGCGTGCTTCTGGGGCCCTCGGGTTCGGGGAAATCCACACTGCTGAATATCATCGGCGGCATAGACAGTGCAGACAGCGGCAGAATTTACATTGGCGGAGACCGAATGGAGGATATGAATGAAAAGGCGCTGACCATGTACCGGCGCAGACATCTTGGGTATGTCTTTCAGATGTACAACCTGATCGCCAATCTGAATGTAAAGGAGAACATTGAGGTGGGAGCATATCTTTCGGAGAATCCGCTGGATATTGATGACCTGCTTCATACACTGGGTCTGTGGGATCACAGATATAAGCTGCCGAATCAGCTTTCCGGCGGTCAGCAGCAGAGAGTTTCCATCGGGCGTGCCATTGTCAAGAATCCGGATCTTCTTCTGTGCGATGAGCCGACCGGGGCGCTGGATTACAAAACGAGCAAGGAAATTCTCGAGCTGATCGAGAAGATCAATCAGCAGTACGGCAACACGGTCGTCATGGTGACGCACAATGAGGCGATCCGGCAGATGGCCGACCACTGCGTGCGCCTTCGTGACGGCAATGTGCGGCACAATGACCACAATGCGAATAAGATTCCGGCAGCCCAGCTGGAGTGGTGAGCAGTCAGAGGGCAGGGAGAATCAAAGGCCGCGAGGAACAAATGCTGCAGCTTAAACCTTCCTGCCGGCCGCATATGTCTGCGGCGGGGGATAAAGAGATGAGTGAACATAGAAAAAAGAGAATGCGTAATCCGCTGCGGCGCCGGATCCTGCGGGAGCTGACAGGGGAGTGGACGAAATATATCGTTATTGCACTGTTCCTGATATTGACGGTTGGCTTTGTTTCCGGAATGTATGTGGCGAATGGAAGCATGCAGCAGTCGGCAGAAGACAGCATCGAGGAATATCGGCTCGAGGATGGTCATTTTGAGCTGAAGGAAGAGGCGGATGCGGAGCTTTTGAAGGCCATTGAGTCCGGCAATAAGGCTGATCTGGAGGATCCGGATTTTGAAGCCAGACCGGTTACGCTGTATGAGAATTTCTACCGGGAGGGAAGTGAAGTTCGTGAGCATGCGGGCGGTGACACGACGCAGACAGAAGGGACCATCCGGGTTTACCCGCTTCGCGGCGAAATTGATCTTCCCTGCATCATGGATGGAGCACTGCCGGCAAACGAGCATGAAATTGCCATTGACCGGATGCATGCCGACAACGTGGGATTAAAGGTCGGCGACAGCGTGACCGTTGACGGAGAAGCCTTTACCGTCAGCGGCCTGGTGGCGAATGTGGATTACACCACGTTGTTTGAGAAAAATACCGAGGTAATGTTCGATGCCATCGGCTTTGATGTAGGGCTTCTGACCCAATCCGGATTTGATCGGTTGTCCTCCTCAATTCATTACAATTATTCCTTCCTCTACACGACGGAGGCAGGAAACGGGATCTCCTGCCGGGCAGAGGGAGATGTGCAGGAAAAGAGCTGGTCGGACGCATTTATGAAGGCACTGATTGCGCAGACGGCAGCAGGAGAAAACGAGCTCAAGAGCTATCTGCCGACCTATGCCAACCAGGCGGTTCAGTTCACAAGAGACGATATCGGCAGCGATAAGGCCATGGGCGGCGTGCTTTTGTATGTGCTCATCGTGGTGCTGGCATTTATCTTTGCAATAACCATCGGAAACACCATTCAGAAGGAGGCCTCGGCGGTCGGAACGCTGCGTGCCCTTGGCTATACGAGAGGCGAGCTCCTGCGCCACTATATGGCTGCACCGCTCCTGGTGACATTGATCGCAGCGGTTATCGGCAACATCATGGGATATACGGTTTTCAAGGATATCGTGGTGGACATGTATTACAACAGCTACAGTCTGCCGCGTTATGAGACGATCTTCTCATCAGAGGCCCTGGTCAAAACAACGATTATCCCTGTGGTATTGATGTTCCTTATCAACAGCTTTGTCATCCGCAGAAAGCTGAAGGCGACTCCGCTGCAGTTCCTTCGTCATGATCTGAAAAAGAGCAGGCGCAAACGCGCGATGCGGCTTCCGGGGTGGAAATTCCCAGCCAGGTTCCGGCTGCGCGTGCTGCTGCAGAATCTTCCGGGGTATGTTGTTTTGTTTTTGGGCATTCTGTTTGTGATGCTGATGCTGGCAATGGCGATCGGCATGCCGGATACGCTGGACTATTATCAGGACCGGGCATCAGAACTGGTTCTGGCGGATTATCAGACCGTTCTGACATCCTGGAAGGATAAAGACGGTGAGGTAATTACAACGACGGCGGAGGGCGCCGAGAAGATCGGGATGAAGTCGCTCCTTCGAAAGAGCAGTGAAAACGAAGAGAGTGTAACGGTATACGGCATGCAGATGGGCAGCAAGTACGCTGATATTCCGGAGCTGGCGGCGGGAGAGGTCTATATCAGCAGCGCCTATGCGGCCAAGTACGGCACGTCAGAAGGCGATACGATTACGCTGTCTGCACAGTTTGAAAACGCATCCTATAACTTCTGCGTGGCAGGAGTGCAGGAGTACGACGGTGCTGTTGCAGTCTTTCTTCCGATTGAGGCCTTCCGGGAAACATTTGAGTTGGAGGAGGATGCCTTTTCCGGCTATCTTTCCGAGGAGGAAATCACAGATATCCCGTCCAGATACGTTGCCTCGGTGATTACGCCGAAGGAGCTTACGAAAATGGTGGACCAGCTCAAGCATTCCATGGGATCATATATGCTCTATTACCAGTATCTGTGCACGGCACTTGCGGCGGTGCTGATGTATCTTCTGACCAAGCTGATCATTGAGGCGAACGAGGATGCGATCTCGATGACGAAGATTCTCGGATACAGAACGGGCGAGATTGCCTCTATTTACCTTCTGGCGACAACCTGGGTTGTCATTGCAGAGGAGATTGTCGGTGCCTTGATGGGGGGCTGGCTGATGGAGCTCGTCTGGAAAATGATGATGCAGCGCATGGAGGGGTGGTTTGAGTTTGTGATGCGGCCTGCAGGATATGGCAGGATGCTGATCTATGTATTCGCTGCGTATCTGCTGGTTACAATCCTGGATTTCAGGCGTATCCGCCGGGTTCCGATGGAAGAAGCATTGAAAAATGTGGAATAGAGGCCTTGCGAGGCGCCCTTACATGGGGGATTCTTGTTGGAATATCATTTCGGCGCGAGAAAATTTGGATTCGCGCTTGACAGATACCGATAAGAAGAGTATTATCCGACTAAATCGGTAGGGAATACCGATATTAAAGCGTTCAAGCAAATTGTTGACTGGAGATTTTCGAGATGACGCACACGGCACACAGTTCCAACTTCACATCGATGATGCGAATGATGTGCTGCTTCATGGACATGTGCCATGAGGCTTATTGAGGTGCATCTGCTCGCGAGGTTTTCTTTCCAAGTCAGGAATGGATGGGTATAATAGGGCGGATGCACGCAGGTGCATCCGCCTTTTCTTTTGAAAGAAGCGAGTAAGCGGCAAATCGGCAGATAAAGCTGCCGGCGGAGTATGAGGGAGAATGCATGGCAATCATAGAGGTTAAGAATCTCTCCAAGACCTTCACCACCAAGGATGCAAAGGTGGAGGCACTGAAGAATATCAACTTCTCAGTGGAAGAGGGAGATATCTACGGCATCATCGGAATGTCGGGCGCAGGAAAGAGCACGCTGGTGCGGTGTCTGAATTATCTGGAGGTTCCCACACAGGGAACGGTTACCACCTTTGGCAAGGAGCTTGGAACGCTTTCAGGAAAGGAGCTGCGACGGCTTCGCGGGAGCATCAGCATGATCTTCCAGGGGTTCAATCTCCTGATGCAGCGCACCGTGCTGGATAACATCATCTTCCCGCTGACGCTGCAGGAGAAAAAGCTTTCCAGGCAGGAGGCCAGGAAAAAGGCAGAAGAGCTTCTGGAGATTGTGGGACTGAGCGAGAAGGCAAAGGCCTACCCGGCACAGCTTTCCGGAGGAGAGCAGCAGAGGGTTGCGCTTGCAAGGGCACTTGTAAACAGACCGGAT
>CAVBQH010000171.1:0-5184 GCA_963597485.1 Acutalibacteraceae bacterium | reverse complement strand
TGCAAGCATTTCACGTCTGATTTATGAAATTTTGCTTGGCTCTGAATAGTTACCATATAAAAAGGAGCTCTGACCGGAACGGTCAGAGCTCCTTTTTAATGAAAATGAAGGCTACGCAGCTTTCCTTCCGGAGACGGAGATCAGAACCAGCATCAGGAAGATGGCGGCAAAGCCGACGCCGTCCAGGAAGGTGAAGCTGCTGCCAAGGACCGTAGCGGAGAGGATGGCGGCGGTAACCGGCTCTGAAAAGCCGTACAGGCTGCCCTTTTCCGGGCCGATGTACTTCAGTCCCTGAATATAGAGCGGGAAGGCCAGTACATTGCCGACCAGCACGACGAAGCCGACGCCGAACCATCCTGTGGCGGTGGGGACATAGTGCCAGGTCCAGGAACGGAAGATCAAAGCGATGGCAGCGCTTCCCATCAGGAAGGACCATCCCTGCAGGAGAAGTACTGAGTACCGGGTCATAAGCCGGCCCGGAACCATGTTGTAAACGGTGACACAGACCGCGCAGAGGACGCCGGTGGCCAGTGCGGCGGGCGATACCTGCATGTGCTCGAGGCTCCCGCCGGTGGAGAGCAGGAATACGCCGACCAGAGCCAGAACAATGGCCAGAATTTCCGTCAGCTTCGGTCTTCGTTTGGCGAGGATGCAGGAAATCACCAGAATCATGGCCGGTGACAAATCCTGCAGAATGGTGCCGACCGCAGCGCTGGAAAGCTGGATGGTCGTGAAATACAGAAACTGGCAGGCAGACACGCCGGCCAGACCGTAGATCAGGAGCTCTCGCCGGTCCTGGGCATCCTTCCAGGGATCGAAAATATGCTTTCCGCTCCGAATAGCGCAGAAGGTCAGCAGAATAAGACCTGCCAGTCCCAGCCGAATGGGAACCAGCCACCGGACGTCCATGCCTTCATGATTGAACAGATACTGCCCCATGGAGCCGGAGAGGCCCCAGCAGGCACCGCCTGCAAGGGTAAGAACAGCGCCCAGAAGAGAGGCGTGTGATTTGGAAACGGGTTGCCTGGATGCTGCATTCATGTCCGATCACCTCGAAGATTTGCTGCGTGCTGTACAGGCGTCGCCCTGTCACCTGGCTGGCCTGTGAATGATAACTGCATAATAAACGTGATTATAACGCGGCTGCTAAGAAGTGTGAATAGTTCATGCTCCTATGTTACAATGGCAGCAGGATTGTGGATGCGTGGCATGGTACAGAATCCTATATCAGTTTAGATCCGGTCCGTTCATGAGAAGAAGGCGAATAAATATGCAGGGGGTCAGGATCGGTTGCGAATGGGAGAATAAAAGATTGTCATGGGAGTAGCAGGAGACGAACGATGGGATCCAAGGGTCACTGACGCGGAGAGGGACCATTTGACGGGCCTTTGGGGCCTTCATCATTTTGCGTGGTACGCACAGAATATGTTTACGGCGATGTCGGCGGGAGAGGCGGCAGATACGCAGATTGTGTTCTTGAATTTCCATCATTTCAAACGATTCAATCGTCGATATGGGTATGAAGAAGGCGATATGGTGCTGTGTCGCTTTGCGGGGGCGCTGCAGGCATGTCCTGAGGTGAAGCTGGCCAGCCGCATTGCGGAGGATCACTTTCTGTTCCTGGCTGCTGCCGGGGATGTTGTGCATATCCTGCGGGAAATGCAGCGGGCGCTGAAGACGATTACATCGGATGCAGCGCTGGGCATCCGGGCGGGGATTTATAACATTAAACCGACAGAGTCCGTGATTGCCGCCGGAGATAAAGCCAAGGCGGCAGCGGATAGTCTGCGTGGCAAAAAGATCGGGGATCAGTTCTGGCATTATTATGACCACGAGCTGGAAACGGCGATGGAACGGCGCACCTATGTTCTGGAAAATATAGAGAAGGCTATCCAGTCCGGTTGGATTCTGGTTTATTATCAGCCGGTGATGCGGACCATGACAGAAAAACTGTGCGGCATGGAGGCCCTGGCGAGATGGGATGATCCCGTTTACGGGATGATGTCGCCCGGACTTTTTATTCCGGTGCTGGAAGAAAATCAGCTGATTCACAAGCTGGATCTGTATGTTCTTAAGAAAATATGTGAGGACTACCGGAATTCCAAAAGGGAAAACAAGCCCTTTGTCCCGGTGTCTTTTAATCTTAGCCGTCTGGACTTTGAGTTATGCGATATTCTGTCGGAGGTTGACAATCTGGTGACAGAATATGAAGTTCCCAAGGAGATGCTGCATGTGGAGATCACGGAGAGCGTGCTCCTGCAAAACGAATGGGGAATGCGCAAGACACTGGATGACTTCCACAAGCTGGGGTATCAGGTCTGGATGGATGATTTCGGGAGCGGATATTCTACGCTGAATGTCCTGAAGGACTATGATTTTGATACGCTGAAAATCGACATGCGGTTCCTTTCGGATATGAGCAGCCGGTCGCTTCGCATTGTGACGTCCGTTGTGGATATGGCCAAGAAGATTGGCATACAGACACTGGCAGAGGGCGTGGAGACCCGGGAGCAGGTTGACTTTCTGCGCAGCATTGGCTGTGAAAAGCTGCAGGGATATTATTTCGGCAAGCCGGCGCCGTATGTGCTGGAGGATATGCAGCAGCTGGAACTGCAGGGGCGGATTGAAAGTGAGCGGGAATCGCTGTATTACAACGAGATCGGCCGCGTGAATCTCATTGATGACCGTGCGGTTGCGCTGGTGGAATATGAAAACGACACGCTCCGCATTCCCTATATGAACCGGAATCTTGTGGAGGAGCTCGAGAATGTGAGGCCGGATCTGTCGCTCCTTTTGGAAAACCTCTGCAATGACGAAGCATTTCCGGCTTATGATATCCTGAGGAAGGCGGCCAGACGCATTCATCTCGGAGGTGGGCAGCATACGGTGCGGTTTGTGTCGGAGGGACGTTATTTCCTTTTATATGCGTCCTGTGTGGGACAGCTGGATGAGAAGAAAATGTTCCTGACCTACATTTCGGATATGAGCGAGGATTCCGAGCTGACACATACGCATGAGATGGATGAGGCGATTCGAAGCCTCTACCTTACCTGTGACAATGTGTACATCAACGATATGGATGCAGGAACGGTGCATACGATTCTGGATCACGGAGAGAATCCGGGACAGCTGGAGACCTGGCGTCTTCAGATTGATCCGGCCGGATATGCAAAGGATCGGATTTATCCGGGGGACCAGGAAAGATATCTGGCATTCGCGGACATGTCCACTCTGTATTTCAGATTACAGAACAGTCCGAGCGGATTTTTGGGAAGCTATTTTCGAACGAAAACCGAAAAGGGTGAATATATCTGGAAGAGGCATCTGTTCGTCCTGATTTCCAAGCTGGGTCAGCGACGGTTTGTGTCTGCTGCGCAGCCGGTGAAGCAAGAGGCCCTTCTGGAGAATGCCAAAGCGATCCTGGAGGTTGCCGAGACGCAGAGGCTGCTTGATATCGATATGCTGAAGGATGCCACGAGCTTTTCGAAGCAGCTTTCACCGGCGTTTACGGATGAACAAACCGTTCGGGCCAATGCGGAGCTGGCGTCGCCGCGGGACTTTTGGTCCTGCCTGATTCTCCATTCCGATATTAAATTCTGCTGGAAGGATGCCAAACGGCGTTATGTCGGGGCGAGTCAGGCGTTTCTGGACTATTTCAAGCTGAGCAGTGTGACGGAAATTCTCGGGAAACGGGACGAGGACATGGGCTGGCATGCGGAGGGCCGCGGCTTTGCCCAGACGGAAAACCGGATTCTTCGGGAGGGACAGGATCTTGTGATGAGCCCGGAAAACTGTCTTGCAGGAGGGAAGCTGCGGAATATCTGGGTGAACAAGCAGCCTCTATACCGCGGCGGAAAGGTGAACGGCATTTTAATCTGGTTCGTGGATTCTGAGGAGCTCTCACAGCAGGAATCCCCGGCAGAGGAAGGGATGGATTCGATCACCGGGTGCATGAATGTTAATGGATTCATGCTGGCCGGCGAGCAGTTCCGCAAGGATTACCTTGAAAAAGGCAGAGATTATGCGTTCCTGTATGTGTCCATTCATGAATTTGGCAGCTTTAAAAATAAAAACGGAGTGGACACAGCCAACCGGTTCCTTCGCGAGATCGCCTCGCGGATGAAGGAGGCTGTCGGAAGAGAGGGCTTGATCGGACGAATCTGGCTGGATAATTTTGTGATCCTCGTTCCCGCAGATTCGCAAAAGGATGCGGAGAAGACGATGGATTCCATTCGCCGGGAGGTTTCCCGGATACACCGGATCGGAGAGGTTCCGGTGACGGTCTATCTCTCCATCGGGTACAGTCTGTACTCGGAACGGGAGAATGTGGAGCAATGCACAAATCTTGCCAGAGATCGTATGAAGAAGGAACGGGAGGCGGTCTGCGGACCGAATGCGGCAGATGCCTTCGACTGAAGACGGTATAGATAAGAATGGCGTTTTCGCCTTTATTGCGGCTACAAAAGCCCCCGCGCGGTATCAACCGCGTGGGGGCTTTTGATAGAACATGCGTAACTATTCGGAGCCAAGCAAAATTCCATGCAATCGTTCAGCACCCATCTGAAATTTGCCTGCAAGCAGACGGCTCACGTTGAAATGTGGCAGGTGCTAAACGGATATAAATGGATTGTAAAACCTTGATCCGTCGCGGAAGGTGAACCAAAGTGCCCAGACAGAGAATACAAGAACGACAGCCAGAACCAGATAATCCGAAACGGTCAGCTTCTTCGCCATGTACCAGGTCCTTTTTTTCTTCTTGCCAAAGCCTCGCAGCTCCATTGCGTTCGACACCACATCGATGCGGTTCATAGTGGAGAACAGAAGCGGAAAGATGATGCTGGAGGTTCGCTTTATGCGTTCGAGGAGCCCGGCCTTGCTGCTCATATCAATGCCTCTTGCCTGCTGCGCGTTCTGGATCCGGTGGAATTCATCCTGCACATCCGGAATGTAGCGAAGTGCAATGGCCACGGAATAGGCGATGTTATAGCTGATGCCGATTCCGTTCAGCGAGGCGGCGAATTCACTGGGGTCGGTGGTGATCATGAAGGTGAAGATCGCCGGTGTAATGGTGAAGTATTTAACCATGACGTTGAAGAGATAGAACAGCTCCTCACTCGTCAGATCGTACCCCGCAAACAGGTGGGTCAGCACGGTACGGGAACCGTAAATCTCACAGCCCTGGAA
>CAVBQH010000170.1:0-5198 GCA_963597485.1 Acutalibacteraceae bacterium | reverse complement strand
GTGCATAGGAGCGAAGCTCTCTCAGCTGTGCTGCAAGGATCTGAAGCTTTCCCTTGGCCCTGGCCAGCTCTGCATAATCGCCGGCATGCTCCAATATCGAAAGGGCGCCAATTTCCTGATCGTGCGCCAGTGTCAGAACCTTCTCCACGGTGGTCTTCCCGATGCCGCGCTTTGGCACATTGATGATACGCTGCAGGCTGATATCATCCCGTTCATTGGAAATCACACGCAGATACGCCAGAATGTCCCGCACCTCCATGCGATCGTAGAAGTTATGACCGCCGACAATGTTGTAGGGAATGGATTCCATAACCAGCTTGTCCTCGATCTGACGGGACTGGGCGTTGGTCCGGTATAAAACTGCGAAATCCTTGTAAGAGAGCCTGGGATTCTGCCGAATCTGCCGGTCGATGTCATCCGCCACAAAGGAAGCCTCATCGATGCCTCTGGCAAACTCGCGGTAATGGATACGGGCACCCTCTCCTCGGTCGGTCCAAAGGCGCTTTTCTTTTCTGCTCCGGTTGTTGGCAATCACGGCGTTGGCCGCGTCCAGAATGTTCTGGGTGGAGCGGTAATTCTGCTCCAGACGAACCACATAAGCATCCGGATAGACCTTTTCGAAATCCAGAATGTTCCGGATGTCTGCCCCCCGGAATTTGTAAATGGACTGATCATCATCACCGACTACACACAGATTGCGCGTGCCGGCGGCCAGCGCCTTGACAATGGCGAACTGTGCCTTGTTGGTATCCTGATACTCGTCTACGCAGATGTAGCGGAAGCGCTCCTGATAGCTGCGCAGGATATCCTCCCTGGCCTCGAAGAGCTCCACCGTCTTCATCAGCAGATCATCAAAGTCCAGCGCGTTGTTCGCGGCAAGCTCCTTTTCGTATTCTGCGTACACCTCTCCGATCCGCTGCTCCAGAAAATTCACAGTGTGCGATTCCTGATAGCGTCTTGCGGTCTGCAGCTCGTTTTTAGCCTGGGAGATCGCTGCCAGAATGGTCCGCTCCTTCAGCTCCTTGGTGTCGATGTTCATTCGACGGCAGATCTGCTTCATCAGCGTTTTCTGATCGTCCGTATCATAGATGGTGAAGTGCGGATCATACCCGATGGCATCGATGTGCCGCCGCAGAATCCGCACGCACATAGAGTGAAACGTCGAGATCCAGACGCTTTCAGCGCCGAAGCCGATCAGCTTGTCCACGCGCTCCCGCATCTCCCCGGCTGCCTTATTGGTAAAGGTAATGGCCAGGATGTTCCACGGATTTACATCACACTCCTCCAGAAGGTAGGCAATACGGTGCGTAATAACCTTGGTCTTGCCGCTGCCGGCTCCGGCCAGAATCAGGACCGGCCCCTCGGTGTGAAAGCAGGCATCCTTTTGTTCCTTGTTCAATGTATCATATCTGCTCATGTAGTAGCTTTACCCTTTGTCTCTTCGCCCTTTCCTTTGCCGGAATCTCTCCTTGCTTCCTCATCCAGAAGGCGCTCAATGAAGAGCTTCTTCAGATGAATCTCCATCGCCATTCTGGCAATCAGAGAAAAACGCTGAAGCTCTTCGTTCTCCGGAAAGGACTGAGCAGCTCTCTCAAACTGCTGCCGTGTCTCATCAAGAAGCGCGCGTTTCTCTTCTCCCATCGACTCATATACCTGTCGGTAAATACCTTCCAGGGGCTCATCCTGCCTCCCAAGCGGTGCCAGCACCTTTTGAATGTCACTGATCGAGAGGAAGCTCTTCAGGTAGAAAATAATGAGAAGGAGCACCATATGATCCATCCCGTATTTCTTACGGACGGGAGGAATCAAGACATCATTCTTCACGTAGTTATTGATCATGGTTTTCGTGAGAATCTTGTCATGCTCCGGATCTCTTGTATCTGAGCTAAGATGCTCCTCCATAAAGGTCAGCACCTGGTCCATATATAGGTCAATCCGCGGGATTTCCTGTACCGGAACCCCCTCCAGATTCTCCGTCATCAAAGAGAACTCCGCAAAGAGAGTATCCAGAAGCGCCTTGCGCTTCGTTCCCGTCTCTTCGTATTCTTCATCTTTTTTCTGCAGATTCTGCTGCATGTTTTCCGGTGCTGATTCGTCTTTTTTTCTTGTCATTGCCTTTGCCTGCTTTGCATCACAGTTCACCGTCTGTCCTCCGGCGCATAACCGGCTGATCTGTCAGCCGGAGATCTTGCCCCGTTTTCCCCAGCTCTTTTCCCGCTCCGTGCGCGCCATCGCCTTCATCTCCCGGGCGCTGGCAAGGGCTGCCTCCGTGATCTCTTCGCCGCCCATCATCCGTCCAAGCTCCCGGTCACTTTCCTCATCATTCAGAAGTCGAATGTGTGTTGTGGTTCTGCCATCCTCCGCCTCCTTTGCAATGAGGAAATGCTGCTCCTCCATAGCCGCAATCTGCGGAAGGTGCGTGATGCAAAGAATCTGGTGATCTGCAGCAAGACGTCCGAGCTTTTTGGCCACCTTCCAAGCGGTCTGTCCGCTGATGCCGCTGTCAATTTCATCAAAGATCAGCGTATGGATATCGTCCTTACCGGCAAATACGGTTTTGAGCGCCAGCATGATGCGGGACAGCTCGCCGCCGGAGGCAATGGCATCCAGAGGGCGCGGCGGTTCTCCGGGATTCATTGAAATATAAAACGTCACCTCATCCCAGCCGTTTGCAGAAAGCTTTTTCTCATCCGAAATAATCTCCGCGTGAAAATCCACCTGATTAAAATTCAGATCCAGGAGCTCTCCTGTCATCTTGCGGCAGAATTCGGCTGCCGCCTTTTCACGCCTGCCGCTGACCTTCCGGCACAGCTCCTCCAGACAAGCTCTGCACTCCGAAAGCTCCTTCCTTCGCTGCTCCTTGCGCATCTCGTAGTCAGAAAGCTCCTCGAGGCGCTCTTTCTTCTCTGCAAGGGCTTCCTGCACCTGCTCCAGGGTGCCGTTGGCCGCGCCCTTTGCATATTTATCCTTGAGATGATTGATCTGGTCCAGACGTTCCTCCAGCTGCGCATATTCCTGCGGGTCAAAGGAAAGGCCGGCCGCATAATCCGAAAGACTTCTGGCCGCATCCGCAAGGAGTGCATCCGCATCCTGCAGCTGCAGGATGGCGTCATCAAGCGCCTTATCAATGCCCTGCACCTTTGTAAGCGAGCGAAGCGCCCGTCCCACCTGCTCTGCCGCATTCTCCTCACCGTCCTGCAGCAGATTCTCTGCAAAACCTAAGGCTTCATCGATACGGTGGAAGGAGGACATAACGCGAACCTGCTCCTCCAGCTCTTCGTCCTCTCCCGGCCGAAGATTAGCCCCCTCGATCTCCGAAACCTCATAGGTCAGAAGATCCGTCTCCCGGGCCCTTGCCGCCTGATCCAACTCCTCATCCTGTTCGCACAGCTTTTTCAGCCGACTGTATTCCTGCCAGAGCTCCTTCACCTTTGTAAGAAGCCCGAAAAGCGCATCGCCTGCGTAGGCATCCACCACCTCTAGCTGCGCGGCGCGCTGCAGAAGCCGCTGATTCTCCCGTTGTCCGTACACATCCATAAGGAGCTCCGACAGCTCCCGAAGCTGCCTGGATGTAACTGTCTCCGAGCCGATCATGCACTGGCTGCGGTTGGGGAATATTTTGCGTTTGACGAGGATCACATCCTCCTCGTCCGGCTCTGCCGACAAGGCTAGAAGGCGCGCTCTTTGCCGGTCATTGTCCACGCGGAACATCAGCTCCACCAGTGCGTACTCCGCACCGGTCCGTATCAGACTCCGGTCCGCCTTGGCACCAAGCGCCAGGTTCACAGAGCCCAGCAAAATGGACTTGCCGGCGCCCGTTTCGCCGGTCAGAATGTTCAGCCCATCCGAAAAGGACAGTTCCTCCTCTTCAATCAGTGCCAGGTTTTTCACATGAAGTCCCAGCAGCATACGCATTCCCCCTATTTCTATGATTTCCTACAAAAGCTCTCGGATCTTCTCCATCAAACGAGTGGTCTCCTCTGCCGTACGAACCGCCACCATAATGGTGTCATCTCCGGCAATGCATCCCACAATCTCCGAAAAATGTAGATGATCCAGTGCCGCAGCGACGGCCATTGCCATCCCGGAAACGGTCTTGATAACGAGGATGTTCTGGGCCTGATCCATACTGACCAGACCGTCCTTCATCACGCGGCTGTACTTGTCCACGAGAAGCCCGGCATCATCCGATGCCGGCACATACCGCTGTCCGCCGCTCTGGCTGCGGCTCTTCTGCAGGCGAAGCTCGCGAATATCCCGCGACACAGTCGCCTGTGTCACGTCAAAGCCTTCATCGCGAAGCGCAGCAGCCAGATCCTCCTGCGTCCCGATCTCCCTCTCCTGTATGATTTCCAGAATTCTGGCTAATCTCGTCTTCTTTTCTGCCGCCATAGACGTTCCCTCTTCACCGCGTTCCACGCCGTTTCATGACAATTTCCGGGCATCAAAGTCTTCCGTTTAATGCCTTCCTCACCGCATCTTCTGGTGAAGCGTCTCCAGAAAGCTGCGGTTCCCAAGCTTTATCAGTGTCGTTGTCAGAGATGATCTGCGAATCACAAAGCGGTCGCCGGCCGTCAGCTCTGCGCAGGCTTCTCCGTCACAGGCTGCCTCCGCTGCCACTCCTACTGCCCTGTTATCACTCCGGATCACTACCTCCACCTGGTCTCTTGCCGACAGCACAATGGACCGGATGTTGATCTGGTGCGGGCAAATCGGTGTCAGAACCATCAGCTCTGCGCCCGGTTCTACAATGGGACCGCCTGCCGAAAGATTATACGCCGTTGATCCCGTTGGCGTGCAGATGATAATACCGTCCGCGTGGTAGGTGTTTAAAAACTTGCCATTGACATAAACGTCATATCCAAGGAGCCGCAGAAAGCCGGATCTTGCAATCACAATGTCATTGAGTGCGCAGTGCGGTTCCCTGCAGGAGACCTTCCCTCCCTCGAGCATCATGCGGCTCTCGATGGTATAGGTGCCGTCAAGCAGCTGACAAAGTGCCTCCTGCCAGCCGCCTTTATCGACCTCTGCCAGATACCCCAGCGTCCCAAGATTAATGCCCAGAATCGGAACATTTGCTTCTCTTGCCCGCTCCGACGCCCACAGGACCGTTCCGTCTCCTCCCAAAACCAGAAGACACTCCGGAGAAAAACCTTCGGTCTTCTGCGTTACGCATTCTGCGCCGTGCTGCTTTAGAA
>CAVBQH010000169.1:0-5265 GCA_963597485.1 Acutalibacteraceae bacterium | reverse complement strand
TCCTCAGCCTTCTTCTTCTCCTGATATATATCATCCAATGTAACCAAACCTTGCTGCATCTGGCTAAGAAGGTTCATGACTTCCCCGTTTATCCGGCTATCGGAAAAGAGAAACTTTTGATAATACTTGCTGACGTCCGCCATTTGCTGCTCGAGAATCGCATAACCCTCCTTTATATCCCTCTGTGTCAAAGTAGAAGGGTATGGTCCACCATCTCCCTTGTCCCACAATTCATCAAGCGAATTTCCGATAGGGTCATCACTACCTACAATTAAAGTATTAAACCATCTTCCAAAGTCTCCGCCAATGGCATTTATATCCTTGCGACTGATAAGCACATCTTCAATTTTTCGGGACAGCTCTCTGCCCGCAGAACGAATGTTCAAATATCTATTGCGAAGCACATCATCTATTATTCTTAAGTCCTTGTAAGACCCTAACTGTCCCTCCACATCAGTCATGTTGCGAATGTTTTCGCCGGCATCTGCCGGTGTAAGAGTTGTAATAATTTTGCCATGAACAGAATTTTTGGTTTTATTGTATTTACGAACCTCCTCCATTGTTGCACGCCTGTTCCCCCAGCCTTGATAGCTCAGGTCTGGCTCATTCGCGAGACGTCCCAGCTTCCACTTCGAATTTGTATCTGCAAAACCGTAATAGAGACCTGCCATCTTCGTATCCTTATTGGCATCGCCGGCAAATCGCACCATCTCCTCTGTAAAGATTGTGTTTATCACTGTGTCAGAAATACGGCCGACCCGAAACATATCCCGTACGAATGTGGTGCAGTTGCGTGTATAATATCCATAGCCTCCTTGTTCCGTATATTTTTCCGAGGCCTCTGCTATACTTATGGCCTGCTCTTTGGTCACAGTATAGGTCTTGCTGATATCATACGGATGTTCGTCATCATCCTGTAGCTCTCCAGGGACTTCGCCGCCTCTCCCCGCCACTGCGTTTATGGCTGCCTTTGACGTCATGCCTCCGGCAGGATAAAATCCATATTTAATTTTATAGCGTTCTTTTTGGCCGGTAATCTTACTGGGCCTACCAGTGTATTCAATGCCCAGCATCGCATGTCCCATACGATTATTAGCCAACGTTTCCCGCGAATACTCTTCTGGCTGATCAATATACACAGAGACCTTCGGAGGCATATCTTCGCCACTTTCATTTGTTGCCTTCGCAGCTGTAAGACGCGACCAGACCGTAGGAACGCGGCGAAAATCATTCAGGATATCCCCCTCACCTGGATTCTCTTCAAACGTCTCTTCCTCCCGTCCGGGCACCATACTGTGATTTCTTTTTTCCTGCACGCCCCACCACATTCTTGCGTTGGGAATGATCTTACTTGCCTGATATGGAAGGGAAAGAGGAGTAAGAAGAAATTTCCGGTACGCGCCAGCGCTTTTTCGCACCTGATGATGGCGCTTCATCGCAAGTTCGCCCCACTCCGACCTGCCGTTTCTCATCGGTACAATACCGAGGGGATTGTCCGGACTGGCATTTACTCGCCTAGCTCCATTCGCAGCTTTATTTATATTCCAAACGGCTTTGGTATTCGTTATGTTCTGATTGTCTTCTCCAATCTGTTCCACCTCTTGAGGCTCCGGAATCACACCTTGATGGTCAAGTTCCTCCGAATTGTTCTGCCTGTTCCCCTCCCCCATTTCCTCGTTATTAATCAACTGCGTGAACTCATTAGACGGAGCCCGATTTGCCTCTTCCCCCGCATGTCTGACCTCCACATAATCATCCAGAAAGCCAGTAGCTCTGCGCTGCTTTTGTTTAGCTTTACCACTCATTCGACCTTCCTTTCCCAGACAGACATAGGATTACGCGATTTTCGATGCCTATCCTTCCTCCTTCGGCATCCAGCGGATTTTCTCCAGAAAGCGGATCATTTTGTCTCCCCGCGGGATTTCCTCCAGCGTCTGTCTCGTTATCGTACCGGAATGGATCAGTGTGAATTCATAAACAACAATCGCTGCCAGCAGTGCAATTGCAGCCGCAGCCAGGTTGCGGAAATAATAGCCTCTCGGCAGACCCTCCATCACGACAAGAGCCTTGTAAAGCAGCTGATAAACAATCCTTGCCGCAAATCCCATAACAAGGGCGCAGATCAGAGGGCGAATATAATACAGTCTTACATTCTGCCTTATTCCAAGGAATTTCCGCAGGCAGAACTGATTCACTACGAAGATCATGACCGAATAAAGAATGCTCACGATCACCAGCGCTTCTACGCCCATGTTCACCTTCACAAGCAGGACGATCAGCACAATCGTCTGCGTCACCAGTGCAATTCCCGCAGAAACAAGGGGAATGTTCATTTTCCCGACGGACTGCAGGGCCGCATTGGTGATGGTAGAAATGGAGTAAAAAATAACCGTCACCGCCAGCAGCGATAAGAGTGAGGAGGCCAGCTTTAGCGAATTCATCTGCGGGAACATAATCATGGTAATGGGCTTTGCCAGAACAGCAAGCCCGACCGCCGAAGGAATTGCAATCAATGCCGTTGCCCGGATCGCATTTTCCACGCTGCTCCTGGTCCTGTCTGTATCCCCTTTTGCAAACGCCGCAGAGATTCCCGGAATGATTGCAGCACTCACCGCTGTAGCAATCGAAATTGGAATATTGGAGATTACAACCGCTTTGTTGGAAAAAATGCCGTACAGCGTTGTCACCTCTGTTCCATCCTGATGCATGTACTGAATCATCGTCTGAAGATAAATCGTCTGATTCAGAGCCGTGGTCAGATTCATAATGACGCCGCTGAGCATGAACGGGGTGATGACCAAAATGGTGTCCCTAAAAAAGCTTCGATACTTGCCCTTTTGTCCTGTGGCATCCTCTGCAATCAGCCTCTTGGCATCCTTCTGATCCCTCTGAAAGCAGTACAGCATAAATACAAGTGCCACCACAACTCCCGCACCGGTGCCAAGGGCCGAGCCCATCGCGCCCAGCTGTGCCTGTCTGGTCGGATCACTGCCTGCGAGCGTATGCATGAGAATCCAGGCTGCCAGAATGCTGACCAGAGCATTTGCAAACTGCTCCAGAATCTGCGAAATGCTGGTCGGCAGCATGCTCCCTCTAGCCTGAAAATACCCGCGCATAGAGCCAAGAATCCCAAAAAAGAAAACCGTCGGTGCGAAGACCTGCAACACGCAGACCGTCACCTGCGGTACCAGCACCGACGCGCCAAAATAAAGCAGTGCGCTGCCGGCCAGTCCCACCAGGACGCCATACAAAAGTGCACAGCGAAAGATTCGCCGTGCATTTCTGTACTCTCCCACCGCCATCTTCTGCGCCATCAGCTTGGAAATCGCCGACGGCATGCTGTAGGAGGACACCATCAGAATAATGGTGTAAATATTGTAGGCTGTTCCGTAATACCCATTGCCCTCATCGCCGATGATGGCGGTCAATGGCGCCCGATACAACAAACCTATGATGCGGACGATCATACTGGCTGCAGCAAGAATTCCTGCCTGCAGCATTACATTGGAGCTGCTTTTTTGTTCTGCCATTGTGTCCTTTCTACTCCGGCTTTTCTAAGGTCCCCCGCACCCGCCTATCTGTTGTCATTGCCAAGCATCGTTAACCAGCTCAGCCGATCAGCCAGTCATACATCTCCTGATACTGCCCGGCAGAAACCTTCCAGGAAAAGTCCGCCGCCATGGCACGGTCCACGATGTGATTCCAGTCACGTTTCTTGTCATAGAAGACCTTTTCTGCGTAACGAATCGAATGCATCATCTCATGCGCATTGTAGTTGGTAAAGGTGAATCCGGTTCCTGTCTGCTCGAACTCATTGTACGGCTCTACCGTATCCTTCAGACCGCCTGTTTCGCGAACAATCGGAAGCGTTCCGTAGCGAAGCGCCATCAGCTGGCTGAGTCCGCAGGGCTCGAACAGGGACGGCATCAGGAAGGCATCACTGGCCGCATAGATTTTGTGAGACAGATCCTCCGAATAGTAAATGTTGGCAGCAAGCTTTCCCGGATATTTTTCATCAAAATACCGGAACATATTCTCATAACGATCCTCTCCGGTTCCCAGCACCACCACCTGCATCGCATCCTGAGAGAGCATCTCTTCCATGACGTATGCAATCAGGTCAAAGCCCTTCTGGTCGGTCAGGCGGGAGACAATGCCCACCATAAAGCACTTGTCATCCTCCACCAGGCCAAGCTCCTTTTGAAGCGCTGCCTTGTTCTGCTTCTTGAGCTTGCGCCAGTTGCCCACATCGTAGGGGTGCGGTATCCGGCTGTCCGTTTTCGGATTGAATACGTCGTAATCAATCCCGTTTAATATGCCGCGAAGATCATGGGCTCTTGCGTTGAGGATGCCGTCCAGTCCCTCTCCGTAATACTGCGTCTTTATCTCTTCCGCATAGGTCGGGCTCACGGTCGTGATGGCATCTGCATATACGATGCCGCCCTTTAAGAGGTTGGCATCCTGATAAGCCTCCAGCTTATCCGGCGTAAAATAATAGCCCGACAGCCCGGTGATGCTCTCCACATCCTTCACGCCCCACTTTCCCTGGAACCGAAGATTATGGATGGTCATTACCGTCTTGATGCCGCGGAAAAATTCATTTTCCTGGAACCGTTCTTTTAAATAAACCGGGATGAGTCCTGTCTGCCAGTCGTGGCAATGAATCAGATCCGGGCGGAAGCCAATGGTCGGGAGGGCCGACAGCACTGCCTTTGAGAAAAAGGCATAGCGGCGAATTTCGAATAATGCGTCATCGGTATATACCGTGCCGGTGTTGAACAGATCCTCGTTGTCGATGAAGTAATAGGTCACTCCATCTGCCTGGGCCCGCATGATCCCCACGTACATGTTCTGCCAGTCAAAGTCCATGTAAAAGCTGGTCACATATTCCATCCGGTCCTTCATTTCCTGCTTCATGCAGGCGTATTTGGGCATGATCACCCGGACATCGTAGAATTCCTTGTCCAGCTCCTTCGGCAGCGAACCCACAACATCAGCAAGTCCGCCCGTCTTAATGAAAGGCACGCCCTCGGAAGCTGCAAACAAAATATTCTTCATAACTCTAACCCCCTGTATGAGTGATGATTAAATTCCGATGGCTCCATTATACCCTACCCGTCTCTGTTCAGCCACATCTAGTGCATCGTTTGCAAAATAACCGGCCTAATAACGCAGAACTTTTTTCTGAGGGTGCGTGTCAAAAATCCTCAGCGTAGCGGGCTACGCTGAGGATTTTTGACACGTGCAATCAGGAAAAAGGGCCAG
>CAVBQH010000168.1:0-5334 GCA_963597485.1 Acutalibacteraceae bacterium | reverse complement strand
CGCGAGCAAGCTCGCACATCCACGCAGCCGCTGTCCGGGATTTTTACAGTAACAGGTGACGATACAACAAGGAGGCTTATTATGGCAGAGTTTAATTCGGTACAGGAGCTGGGACTGTGTGTCCTTCATATCGGAATCAATGCAGATGGGGAAGAGGATGCCCGGAGAATTGCGGAAGAGTTTCGCACGCTGATGGGCTTTATTCCGGATGAAAACCCGGGATCGATCTTTTCTTCTCCGCTGATTGAGATCATGAAGAAGGACGGCCCCGGCAAAATGGGACACATTGCCATCGGTGCTCATGATGTTGGAAAGGCTGCGGAGTATTTTCGCTCTACCGGAATGGGCGTCAAGGAAGAAACTGCCAAGTATGATGAAAGCGGTGAGCTGACCTTCATCTATCTGGCAAAGGAAATCGCAGGCTTTGCCATCCATCTGAAGAAATATTGAGTGAAGGAGAAGCTTGGCAGCAATTTTGTGCATAGGCTCTGAATGGTTACGATGTTTTCAAGCGGAGGAGAGGCAATCAGAGGATAGTACAGCGTTAGAGGATGACAGGAGGAAGGTATGAGGATAATTGAAAAATTAAGGCGCTACGCCCGGCAGCAGGAACCCTACGTAGTGGAGTGCGGCTCCATACCCGATGATCTGTTCAGAGAGAATCATGTTAACAGAGGACTCCGTGATATAAACGGGAAGGGTGTTGTAACGGGACTGACCAATATCTCTGAGGTCATTTCCATGAAGGAAGTGGATGGACAGCGTGTGCCTTGCGACGGTGAGCTGTGGTACCGGGGATACCGTGTGGAGGATCTGGTGCGTCAGTATACGGAGCACGGGTTTGGGTATGAGAATCTGACGTATCTGCTGCTGTTCGGGGAGCTTCCGGATGAGCAGAAGGAAAAGGAATTCATTAAGAATCTGGTGATGTCCAGAAATCTTCCTTCGAACTTTACCCGTGATGTCATCATGAAGGCGCCGACAAAGGATATCATGAATTCCATGACGCGCAGCATTCTGACGCTGGCTTCCTACGATATTGATGCGCAGAACGTGGCGGTTGACAACGTGATCCGGCAGTCTTTGATGCTGATTGCGGTGTTCCCGATGCTGGCCATCTATGCCTACCATGCATATAACTACGATGCCAAGCTGGAAAGCATGTACATCCACCGCCCGGATCCGCAGATGTCTACGGTAGAGAACATCCTCCGTATGCTGCGGCCGGATCAGAAGTTTACCGAGACGGAGGTAAAGGTTCTGGATGCGGCGCTGATGCTGCATATGGAGCACGGCGGCGGCAACAATTCTACGTTTACGACGCGCGTCGTCACGTCCTCCGGCTCGGACACCTATGCGACGATTGCAGCAGCCATGTCTTCCCTCAAGGGCCCGCGCCACGGCGGGGCCAACCTGAAGGTGATGGATATGATGGATGACATCAAGGACCATGTTCAGGACTGGACAGATGACGATGAGGTCAGTGCGTATCTGAACAAGCTGGTGGCAGGGGAGGCCTTTGACCGGAAGGGACTGATTTACGGAATGGGGCATGCGGTATATTCCATTTCCGATCCCAGAGAGCGCATTTTCAAGAATTTTGTGACCGAGCTGGCGGCGGAAAAGGGAAAGGAAAAAGAGCTTGCCCTGTACAATCAGATTGAAAAGCTTGCTCCGGAAGTGATTGCGGCAAGACGCCATATCTACAAGGGAGTCAGCCCGAATGTGGATTTCTACAGCGGCTTTGTCTATGACATGCTGGGTATTCCAAGAGAGCTGTATACACCGCTGTTCGCCATCGCGCGCATTTCCGGCTGGAGTGCGCACCGTCTGGAGGAGCTGGTTGAGAACGGGAAGATTATGCGCCCGGCGTATGTCTCTGTTATGAAGGAGCGCCAGTAGAGAGAGCAACGATCCGTTTGGGAAGGCGCTGATTGAATCAGCACTTCCTTTGCTGGGGGAGAGAATATGGAATCAGATTACATTGCGGCAAGAAAACAAGGCATCCGCGAGATGCGGCAGGCTGCGGCGGAAAAGCGCTCGCCCTACCCGGCGGTGCTCGATGACATTATAAAAGGCGAGGGAAAGCTTGCAGAGGTGAGCATCGGCCTTCTTGAGATTCCGATTTCCATGATCGACGGGACCAAAACAGAGGGAAGAACCTCCGCCTTTTCGTGCGGCTTCATGCCCATTCTGCAGTCCGATACAGAATTTGCCAGGAAGTGGTCCGATCTGTACGACTCCCAGCTGGAGGATGGAATTCGGGAGCCGATCAAGGCCTATGAGTACATGACGAGGTTTTATGTGGAGGAGGGCAACAAACGCGTCTCTGTCAGCAGCTTTGTCGGTGCAACGGCCATTCATGCCAACGTCATACGTGTGATGCCGAAGAAGGCGGACACAAAGGAATACCGTACATATCGGGAGTTTCTGGAGTATTTTAATGTCTGCCGCATGTACGATGTTACCTTCACGGAGGAGGGAAGCTATCGGAAATTTGCGGCGTGCCTGGGACAGACGCTGGATAAGCCCTGGCCCAAGGAGGTTCAGGAGGACATTAAAGCTGCATATGCTGCCTTTTCGGAGATTTATTTGCATGAGGGAGAAAAGCGCAGAATGACGCTGCCGGTGGGAGATGCCTTTCTGACCTACCTGAATTTCTACCCGGTGCAGAGCCTGTTCAATGAACCAAGACACATCCTGGAGAACCGGATCGGAAGGCTTTGGAATGAGTTTCTCGTGGATGCCAATGAGGACGGCATTACGCTGGTGGAAACGCCGGAGGAGCTGCGGGAGGCCAAGGGAACACTGGGAACAGCACTTCGCGGCATTCTTACGCCCAAGGCACGCTACAGCACAGAAAATCCTCTTCACATGGCCTTCATATATCCGAAGAGTGCGGATGATTCCGGCTGGATCTACGGTCATGAGCTGGGACGCAATTACATTGAAAGCCGCTTCGGCGGACTTGTGAAAACAGAAAAATTCGAGAACTGCTCTTCCGATGAGGAGGTGCGCAAGGCCATTGACCTGGCGGCCAGCCATCATGCCGAGATGATCTTTACGATCTCACCGACACAGATGGATGAAACCCTTCGCTCTGCGATTCACTTTCCGCAGCTGAAGTTCCTGAACTGCTCCATCAACCTTTCTCATAATGCGGTGCGTACCTATTACGGACGCATGCATGAGGCGAAGTTTCTGATGGGGGCCATTGCAGCCAGCGTTGCGAGCAATCACAAGATCGGCTACGTTGCAGACTATCCGATCTACGGAATTGTGGCAGGAATCAATGCCTTTGCCATCGGAGCCTCCATCATTGATCCAAAGGCCAGAATTCATCTGAAATGGTCCACGAACAAGGATACGGACTGGCGGCAGGAGCTGGACGAGGAAGGCGTTTACGTGATATCCGGCCCGGATTTTATCCGGCCTGCGCAGGCCTCCCGTGAATATGGCATTTACCAGAAGGATATGGACGGAAACGTGACCAATCTCGCGGCGCCCATGTGGAACTGGGGGACCTATTATGAGCTTATTGCGCGGAATGTACTGGAAGGAAACTGGGATGTAGCAGGACAGTCGGCGGAAGACCGCTCCACCAACTACTGGTGGGGAATGTCGGCCGGTGTTATCGACGTTATCCTCTCGGAAAAGCTCTCCTACAGCTCCAGAAAGCTGGTCAATCTTCTGCGGGACGGCATCGTAGAGGGACACGTCAGTCCGTTTATGGGTGAGCTGCATTCCCAGGAGGGACTGATTCGGGACGCATCCTCCAGAGGCCTTTCCAATGATGAAATCATCACCATGAGCTGGCTGAACGACAACGTCATCGGCAGTATTCCCAAAAAGGAACGACTGAATGAAGAGGCAGGTGCTGCTGTTGCCGTCAGCGGCGTGAGCAGCGTGACAGATGCCGGAGAAACCACTGCATCTGCCGGCTTTGCGGCGGCAGGACATGAGAAAACGACGCAGGAAGCGGAAGCGGCTCAGAACGGATGGACTGCACAATGAAAATACTGGTGATTGCGGATGAAGAGGTCAAAAGCCTCTGGGATTATTACGATCCGGAAAAGACAAGGGGCGTTGATCTGATCATTTCCTGCGGCGATCTCAAGCCGCAGTATCTTGAGTTTCTGGAAACGATGGTGAACTGCCCGCTTTTGTATGTGCGCGGCAACCACGATTCCAAATATGATCAGATGCCGCCGCTGGGCTGCATCGACATAGACGACCGGGTATACGATTATAAGGGACTTCGCATCGCCGGCCTTGGCGGCAGCATGCGCTACCGCATGGGCAAGGATATGTATACCGAGGATGAGATGCGAAGGCGCATTGCCAAGCTCAATCGTCAGGCGGTGCTGATGAACGGCGTGGATGTTCTGGTGACGCACGCACCGGCAAGAGGTTATGGTGATATGGATGATCTGCCGCACGTTGGATTCTCGTGCTTTAATGAATTCCTGGATCGGTGGAAGCCCAAATACATGCTGCACGGCCATGTGCACAAGACCTACGGCTATCAGTTCCTGCGGGAGCGGGAGCATGCCAGCGGTACGAGGATCATCAATGCCTATGAGTATACGATGCTCAGCATTGGCGAGGATGAGCATCCCGCGCAGGGACGCACCGGTTCGGCCTTGTATGATCTGTACATGAGTCTTAAAATTAAGCGCTGAGTGCATCCCAAGGTCAATCGGCGACGGGTCCTGGCGAAGGTGTCCGATCGGGGACGTCTCGCGACTCCGTCCTCGGACCTAGCGGTGCTAAGCTCGCACAAGACGCTCGCAAGCACCGAGGCCTCGCAAGGCCCCGATCTGGACATCCATTCGCCACCCTGTCGCCTTGATGACTTGCGAGATGCATCAATAGACTACACAATACCAACTGGCAGCACCGCTGCCCGGAAATGAGGATAACGATGGAAATGCAAATGGAGTTTAAGCGGAAGCTGCCGATTCCGCAGGAAATCAAGCGGGAGTTTCCGCTTTCTGCTGAGATTCAGAAGATTAAGGAAGAGCGGGATCGCACGATTGAGGACATCTTTTATGGGAGAGATTCTCGCTTTCTTCTGGTGATAGGCCCCTGCTCGGCGGATCGGGAGGATGCGGTTCTGGAGTATATGACCCGGCTTGTGCGCGTTCAGGAGAAGGTGAAGGATAAGATCTTTATCATTCCCCGTGTCTACACCAACAAGCCCAGAACCAAAGGTACAGGCTACAAGGGAATGCTTCATCAGCCGGATCCGGAAAAGGGCGAGGATATGCTGGCGGGAATCATTGCCATTCGTCAGATGCATACGCACGTTGTAGAGGAGACGGGCTTTACCTG
>CAVBQH010000167.1:0-5339 GCA_963597485.1 Acutalibacteraceae bacterium | reverse complement strand
GTATATACCGGCATCTACCGGGAGGACGGACAGCCGGAGTGCCTGCGACAGCCCTGCGCTGCCTCTATTGAAGAGCTGCTGGAGGATTTGAATCAGCGGGGAGAGGCTGTCTTTTTTGTCGGAGACGGCGTGCCGGTGTATCGGGAGCTGATCACCGAAAAGGCTGCAGTGCCGGTATCCTTTGCTCCTGCGCATATGCTGACGCAGCGGGCTGCAGCAACCGCGGTTCTGGCGGGCCTTCTGCTTGAAAAGGAGGGCGAAGGGTGCTTAATTTCTGCGGATGATTTCCGCCCGGAATACCTTCGCAAGTCACAGGCGGAGCGTCAGAAGGACGAGGCAATGGCGAGCGGTCATATGGATTCTTTGGCTGCAGGCCGGCTTTTGCGGGATCTGGCGCAGTCGCGATAGCAGGGCAATCCGAATATCATGGGGGCAGAAGACTTTTTGACCCCAACATCAGGCAATGCACGTAAGGCAATAGGAACCACGGAAGGTGAATGAGAATACATGATTCGACGAATGAGCCCGGAAGATATACCGTCAGCTGCCGCGCTCGAGGCGCTGTGCTTCTCGGAACCCTGGACAGAAAATGCCTACCGGAGTGCATTTCGCCGGGACGGAGTGGATTATTTTTTCTGGATAGAGGAAGAAGCCGGTGAAGCAGTCGGCGTTATCAGCCTTACCCGTATGGGAGAGGACGGGGAGATCGGCAATGTGGCGGTACATCCGGACAGACGCCGCCGCGGGATTGCACGGCGGCTCCTGCTGACTGCGCTGGAATACGGAGAGAAGGAGCTCCATATGGGGGCATTCACGCTGGAGGTGCGGGATGGCAACACAGGAGCGATTCATCTGTATGAGTCGGAGGGCTTCCGAACAGAGGGTGTCCGGCCCGGGTTTTACAAAAAGCCGACAGAGGATGCGCGCATTCTCTGGCGGAGATAGAGGCTGGCCAGAGGCGCTGAACAGATACGAAAAATTGTGATTTTGCGAATGGGCTCGGATGGATGCCGATTTTGCAAATGGGATTTGAGTAATAATTTGCTGCAGGAGGTCTGCAGCGCAGGAAGGATTCAATGATTGATGTATGTTTGTTAGGGACCGGAGGGATGATGCCGCTGCCGTATCGGTGGCTGACATCGCTGCTCGTACGTTACAACGGGACGAGCATTCTCCTGGACTGCGGCGAGGGAACCCAGATTGCACTGAAGAAAAAGGGGTGGAGTCCCAATCCGATTTCACTGATCCTGATTACGCATTTTCATGCGGATCATATTGCGGGGCTTCCGGGCATGCTTCTCTCAATGGGGAACAGCGACCGAAGAGAGCCTGTGACTATAGTCGGTCCCAAGGGGCTTAACCGGGTGATCGAGAGCCTTCGCGTTATTGCACCGGAGCTTCCGTTCGAAATCCGCTGCAGGGAGCTCACAGAGGATACCGAGGTGATTGATCTGCCGGGGGAGCCGGAGTTTCATATTACGGCATTTCGAGTGAATCACCGTATTACCTGCTATGGCTACAGCTTTACCCTGGACAGAGCCGGCAAATTTGATGTGCAGAAGGCAAGAGAGCTTCAGATTCCGCTGAATTTCTGGTCGAGGCTTCAGAAGGGAGAGATCCTGGAGGCGGACGGCAAGACCTATCTTCCGGAAATGGTGATGGGACCGGCCAGAAAGGGCCTGAAGATCACGTATGCAACGGATTCCAGGCCGTGCCCCAGCATAACAGCAGCCGCAGAGGATGCGGATTTGTTCATCTGCGAGGGAATGTACGGAGAGGATGACAAGATCCAAAAGGCCAAGGAAAAGAAGCACATGACGATGCCGGAGGCAGCGCGCATCGGCGCGGCGGCACATCCGAAGGAGATGTGGCTGACGCATTACAGTCCATCGGAGATGCGCCCGCAGGGCTTTCAGGATAGTCTTCGCAAGATTTATCCCGCACTGGTTTGTGCGAAGGACGGACGGAGTAAAACCCTGCTCTTTGAGGATGAAAAGAGTGAGGGGGACAGAGGCGAGGCATGAGCGAAAAAGACATAACCATTCTGGGAATCGAATCCAGCTGCGATGAAACGGCAGCGGCAGTGGTTGTAAACGGCAGGACCGTTTTATCCAATGTGATTTCATCACAGATTGATATTCATACTTTATACGGCGGAGTGGTGCCGGAGATCGCCTCCCGCAAGCATGTGGAACGCATCACACAGGTGATTCGCACGGCGCTTTCAGAAGCGGGGCGGAGTCTGTCCGACTTGGATGCGGTGGCGGTGACATACGGGCCGGGACTGGTCGGAGCGCTTCTGGTCGGCGTATCGGCCGCAAAGGGCATCTGCTATGCATCCGGAATTCCGCTGGTCGGTGTGCACCATATTGAAGGTCATATCAGCGCCAATTACATTGCTGCACCGGAGCTGGAGCCGCCGTTTTTGTGCCTGGTGGTATCCGGCGGACATACGCACCTTGTGATGGTGAAGGATTACGGAGACTATGAGATTCTCGGGCGCACGATGGACGACGCGGCCGGAGAAGCCTTTGATAAGGTGGCACGGGCTGTAGGACTTGGATATCCCGGCGGGCCGAAGATTGACAAGGCGGCCAGAGAGGGCAATCCGGAGGCAATTCATTTCCCGCGCGGAAAGGTGTCGGATTCAGTCTATGATTTCAGCTTCAGCGGGCTTAAATCGGCAGTGCTGAACTATCTGAATACGGAACAGATGGCAGGCAGAGACATCTGCGTGCCGGATGTGGCAGCCTCCTTCCAGAAGTCGGTGGTGGAGGTACTCGTAGGTCATGCCATGGAGGCGACGGAGCAATACCATTGCAAGCGGTTTGCCCTGGCAGGAGGCGTTGCCTCCAACAGTGCGCTTCGGGAGGCGGCGAAGGAAGCATGTCGGCAAAGGGGAATTGCCTTCTACTGTCCGCCGCCGGTTTTGTGCACAGACAACGCAGCAATGATCGGATGCGCCGGTTATTATGACTACTGCAGAGGCATTCGCAGCGGATTTGATTTAAATGCGGTCCCTAACCTGGCACTTGGAAAGCGCTGATACGCGCCGGCCGGGCGATAGGGTACATCGGTACAGTAATGAAACCCGAGGTGGGAGCGGAGCAAATTACAGGGGTGCAATCGGTATGGAAGACTCTCTCAAAAGAAATACGGCCATTTTGCTGGCGGCAGGCAAGGGAAGGCGTCTTGGCGCGGAGCTGCCGAAGCAGTACATAGACATTGCGGGTCTTCCTCTTGCGGCAAGAACGCTGGCTGCACTGGCTGAAAGCCCGGTCATCACAGATATTGTGATGGTCATTCCGGCAGGAGATGAAGATTACGTTCGGGAGCATATTCTGCAGAGAGTGCCGGAGGCGGCAGAGAAGGTTCGCGTCCTTGTACCGGGAGGAGCCGAACGCTACCATTCCGTTGCAGCAGGACTTGATGCCATTTGCTGGCCCTGCGAATATGTCTATATTCATGACGGCGCCCGTCCGTTTATTGATAAGGAGAGCATCCTGCGGCTTGCAGAGTCGGTCGAAGAGACCGGTGCCGCTGTGGCCGGCATGCCGAGCAAGGACACCGTTAAAATGTCCGACGCCGATGGACTGGTTGCACAGACACCGGACCGAAGTCATGTATGGATCATTCAGACGCCGCAGGTGTTTGAAAAAGCAATGATCACCAAGGCGTATCATAAAGCGCTGGAACAGCTTCCGGAGCTGGAAGCGCGGGGAATTCATCTGACCGATGATGCCATGGTAGCAGAAGAAATGCTGCAGGCCAGAATCCGGCTGGTAGAGGCATCCTACCGCAATATTAAGATTACAACACCGGAAGACGTTGCGGTGGCAAATGCCTTTCTAAGCGGCCGGTAGAGCAGGAGAACGAGATGTCCTTCGTCCATTTGCATTCACATACGGAATATTCACTGCTGGATGGCTCTAATAAAGTGCGCGCCTATGCACAGCGCGTGAAGGAGCTGGGAATGAATGCAGCGGCCATCACGGACCATGGCAACATGTACGGCGTCATTGAGTTCTATCTGGCGTGCCAGGAGGCAGGAATTAAGCCTATCATCGGCTGCGAGGTATATGTAGCACCCGGATCAAGATTTGATCGTGAGATCGGCGACAATTCCGACCGTTATTATCACCTGATCCTCTTGGCGGAGAACAACGAGGGATATCGTAATCTTTCCAAAATTGTCAGCCGTTCCTTTACCGAAGGGTATTATTATAAGCCTCGTGTGGACAAGGAGCTTTTGCGGGAGTTTCATGAGGGAATTATCTGCGCCTCGGCCTGCCTTGCAGGTGAAGTGGCGAGGGACCTTGTGCGCGGAGATAAGGAATCAGCCAGAAAGGCAGCACTGGAGTACCAGGAAATTTTCGGCAAGGGGAATTTCTTTCTGGAGCTGCAGGATCATGGATATCCGGATCAGCAGACGGTGATTGCCGGCGTACTGGAGCTGTCCAGGGAGCTGGACATTCCGATGATCGCCACCAACGACTGTCACTATACGTATGCCGCAGATGCAGAGGCACACGATGTGCTCTTGTGTATTCAGACGAACAAGAAGGTATCGGATGAAAACCGCATGCGCTATCCCGGCGGGCAGTTTTTCATCAAGAGCGAGGATGAAATGCGTCAGCTCTTCCCTTATGCACAGGAAGCGTTGGACAATACCCAGCAAATCGCGGATCGCTGCAATGTTGTCATTGAATTCGGCAACACCAAGCTCCCCCACTTTGAAGTGCCAAAGGGGTATGATTCCTGGACCTATCTGAACAAGCTTTGCGACGACGGATTTGCCAGAAATTATCCGGAGGATGACGGCACCGTACGGGAACGCCTACGCTATGAGCTGTCTGTCATTCAGAAGATGGGGTATGTGGACTACTTCCTCATTGTGTGGGATTACATCAACTGGGCGCGTGAAAACGGCATTCCGGTCGGACCGGGGCGCGGATCGGCAGCCGGCTCGGTTGTGTCCTACTGCACCGGCATTACACAGCTGGATCCCATCCGGTACAACCTCCTTTTCGAACGGTTCCTCAATCCGGAGCGCGTATCCATGCCGGATATTGACGTGGACTTTGGGTTTGAGCGGCGTCAGGAAGTAATCGACTACGTCACGCGCAAATACGGCAAGGAGCAGGTGGTGCAGATCATCACCTTTGGCACTATGGCGGCAAAAGGGGTGATCCGTGACGTTGGACGCGCGATGGATCTGCCCTACAGCTTCTGTGACTCCGTCTCCAAGATGGTGCCGAATGAGCTGGGCATCACGCTGGACAAGGCGCTGAAGGAAAATCCGGATCTGAAAAAGGCGTATGACAACGATGAAAGAGTCC
>CAVBQH010000166.1:0-5345 GCA_963597485.1 Acutalibacteraceae bacterium | reverse complement strand
TCTGGGTGGATTCCTTGAGCTTGCCCTGCAGATTGGAGGTGTTGATAAACGCGCTCCCCTGGTAGCAGAACTTCAAAGGGCGCTCCTCGTCCATAAAATACTTGGCCGCGCACCGGGCCACCGACGGTGTGAAGTCCGGCCGCAGCACCAGGGTGTTTCCCTCTTTGTCAAAGAATTTATACAGCTCCCGGGACGGTGTTGTTCCGATTTCTCTTGAAAACACGTCGAAGAATTCAAAGGTTGGGGTTTTGATGCTCTCGTAGCCGTACCGGTGCATGGTCTCGCCGATGCCCTGGATGAGGGTCTCGTACTGGGCGCAGTCTGCGCCGTAGTGATCCCATACGCCCTCCGGTGTATGGAGGAGCTCCTGTCTTTTTCGATCTGCCATATTTGCCTCACTGAATGTTCTGCACAGGTGCGCGGGAACGCTTGTGTTCAGATGCTTTAGTGCTGTGCAGTGATAATTTAGTAAATAATTAAACCAGGTGTGACTATACCAGAGGGATTGCGTCCGTGTCAAGCGCGCCGAGCGCTATAGCCTCATGCCTCGGGGCTGGCAGGCCCGGGAAATGGGTGGTGCGATTTTGTGACGAGCAGTCGGATTCTCATGAAGGAAGCAGATTCACCTGCCCGACAGGAGCGCAACATGTTTGAGTCCAAGACGTGGGCCCAGTGGAATAGTTACGCCTCGCGTTCCGTGATGTCCTTATTGATCATCTCGAGGTAGGGCACCATGACGCCGGGACGTTTGGGGAGCAGGTAGGTCTGATCCAGCTCGTCAAAGCGGAAGCTCTTGCGTCCGCCGGCCTCCATGCGCTCCCAGAAGGGAAGAAAATCACGAAAGGGAAGGTAATAGTACTGCTCCATGCCGGTGTAATAGATCAGGAAAAAGGCGATGCCGTCCTGCTTTTCAAAGCGCTGCATGAAATCTACCTGGTGGGGATGAATGTTCTGGAGCGCAAAGGTGGAGGTTTTGACCTCCTTAGCGTCAAAGCACACAGGATACCCTTGTACCACACCGATGTAGTCAACCGTGCTCTTCTGCTCAAAGTAGGCGAGTGTGATGTGCCGGGTTTCCTTATCAAGCTGAATGGGGGTGATGGGCGTCGGGATTTTCTGGATCAGGCACAGCCCCTGTTCCTTGTAGGTTTCGTTTGTTCGGTTGATTTCTTCTTCCAAAAGCGAGCCGCGAAGGCCTCTTGAGTTCCAGGTTGCCATTCCTTGTCCTTATAAATTGCTGTCACTCTCTGCCTGTTGCTGTTTCTTTTGCTTCCCTGACAGCCCTTTTCGGTTCATGCGTTGTTCTTATCTCCTCGAGGCCGGTACCGGCTTCCCCTGCATCACCCTCGAATAGACCTCCGGCTCTTGACAGGAGATGATTTTCCCGGCTAAGTCCTCTCGCCCATAGGGTTTCAGCGCAGCAGTGTCTTTGGGAAATTCAACTCTTTGGCACAGGAGCAGCTGGGAGCGGATGCCATATTTGCCGGGTACCTGATTGTATGCAGGATTCCCGTATTTGGGATCTCCGATGATCGGATGTCCGATGCCGGAAAGGTGCGCACGGAGCTGATGCGTCTTGCCGGTGATGAGTCTGGCCTCAAGACGTGTAACAGGAAGCTCCCGGCCAAGCCGTCCATAGTCCAGCGGACGGTACTCAGTCCGCGTATATACGAGTCCTTCTCCCGGCGATTTGGAAAGCCGTACAGTATTGCTCTTCTCGTCCTTGGCCAGGTACCCTTCGATGCATCCGGCCCGTTCGATGCGTCCGGCAACGATCATGTGGTAGTACTTGTCCAGGAGGTGTTCCCGTTGAAGTCCGGTCAGAAGGTGACTCCCGGGAAGGGTCTTCGCCAGGAGGACAATCCCTTCCGTATTGCGGTCCAGGCGGTTTTGCACCGAAGGTGTAAAGCGGCCAAGCGTCTCCCTGCTGATCTCTCCGCGTGCGAGAAGAAGTCCCAGAAACCATTCATTCAGCGAAAGGTCCTCCGGCCTTGCCTTCTGGGAAAGAACCCCCGTGGGCTTATAGGCTGCCGCGATGTGATCATCCTCATACAGGATCCGCAGCTGCGGGAAGCGCTTCTGCAGCGTCTCATAAGCTCTTTTCCACAAAGATACGCGACCGTCCTCCCGCGGCTCCCCGCTATTTAAAGCCTCCTTGTCGTCACCGCAGAAGCTCTCCTTTCCTTTTGCTGCTGCCTTTGGCTTGGTCCCGGCAGGGGCATCCTGCTGCCCGCCCCCGGCAGAAGTCCTTTGCGGCCTGATTCCGGCAGCATTTTGCCCGGCCCCGGCAGAAACCAGCCGTCCGCCCATCTTCGCATAGGTCTCGTCGGACAGGAACAGGCGAACAGTATCCTTGTCTGCAACAATTTCGTTTCCTGCGGCCTTCTTGCCGTTTAAGGTTATGTTCTTCTTGCGAAGCATTTTGTAGAGAAAGGAGGTCGTCGCATCCGGCAGCAGCCGGTGCAGATATTTATCCAGGCGCTGCCCGGCCTCCAGAGTAGTAACGATTTGTTCCTGCATAGATATCTCCAACCAGTGCATCGATGCACCAGATCTCACAAGCTTATTCGGTACAGCAATGTAAAGAGCGTCTCATGATCTGCACCCTCCTCACTGCCAAGATCCTGCAGCTGGTCCAGACGTGTCAGATACGTGCCAAGGCTCGTGAAGATCTTCACCTGGTAGCCATGGAACCCGTTGGACATCAGCATCTTCCGGATGTGCTGCTCTCCGGCCTGGCAGTCGCATGTAGGATCCTGCGTGAGCGCCGCAATGGTCTTGCCGGCTGCAGTAAGGTGCAGGATGTTAAAGTTCTTTTTCTCGGTTGTGAAATACAGCTCGTACGCATGATCCAGCGAGCCCACATGGCTTTCCACTGCAGTATACACCTCCTGCGGGCAGTCACCTGCGCGAAACAGCATAATCAGTGCCACGGTCTGCTTGGCCGCCGGAAGGAGAATCAGGACTGCCAGAATGGTGAACCAGTTCTGGTTGGTTCCGAGCAGAACCCTTGCTGCAAAATACATGGAAAACGCTGCCAGATACAACACAGCGGTGAGAATGAGCTTCCTGATGCGCTGGCTTTTGTGATAACCATAGTCGCCTTTTGCGGTTTTCTTCCTGTTCGTATGCATTGATTCCTTTCTAAAAACAAAAGCGTCCGCCCATTCCTCTTTCCAGAATGAACGGACGCTCTGCGTCGCTTTTCTAAGGCTGATTTTGAAATTCTATTTGGTGAGTATGCCACATGAGCAAAAGGGAAACTGCGCAGCAGCGATTTTGCGAATGGACGCTGAACAGTTACGCCTCGCCTTCCTGAAGCGGTCCCGCTTCGACGTTGTCCTGCGGGACTTCTGCTGACATTGCCTCTGCTGCAGCCTGCTGCTGGGCCAGGACAGCTGCCTGTGCCATGGCACCGGCCTCCTGTACAGCCTGGTTGGCGTTCTGCTGCTCGATGGCCGTTGCCTGCTGCCGTGCAAACGCAGACTCCTGCATCTGCTGAGACAGCGCGTTGCGGTCGTTCTGCACGTTCTGCAGATACGAGTTCATGCTCTGCAGCGTGGACTGATATACCGTATTGGTATCACTGATCACGCTCTGCGTCAGCTCCTCGAGATGGGCAAGCATATCAGCCAGATAAGACTGCGCCTGCTGATTAAAATCATTGACCTGCTGGGACGCCGAGGCAACGATCTGCTGAGCCTGGTTCTGCGCCTCCTGCACCATTGCCGCGGACTGCTGCTGGGCCTGCGTCATAATGTCATTCGCCTGTCCCTGCGCAGTGGTGATCATTTCATTCGCCTGATCCGCCGCCTTCTGCGTGGTATCCGCTGCCTCCTGATTGGCCGCCGAAACCATCTGGCCTGCCTGCTCATAGGCCTGCTTCATGACCTCTTCTTCGTTGATCTGCTGATTCATCTGCTCGGTAGCCTTCTGGATCAGCGCCTGTGCCTTATCCTTGGCATCCGCAAAGATGGCATCCTTCTGGTCGAGTACCTCGCGGTATCTGGCGACCTCGTCCGGAATGACATCCCGCAGCTCTTCCACAAGCGTGTCGATTCTCTCCCGGTTTACCAGAATATAGTCCTTGGAAAGGGGCTTGTATTTACAGGTTTCAAGGAAATCCTCGATTTCATCAATCTTGCGTTCGATCTTGTTGCTGCTCATAGCGGGCTGCCTCCATCGTATTTAGCTCGTACCATCTGCTCTACCTCCGGCGGTACGCACACACTGATGTCACCGCCAAAGGCGGCTATCTCCTTCACACTTGAGGAGCTAAGATATGCATACTGCAGACTGGTTGTCAGAAAGACCGTATCCAGCTTCCCCTTGGAGAGGAGCTTGTTGGTCTGGGCGATCTGCAGCTCATACTCAAAATCCGTCACTGCCCGAAGTCCGCGAATACTCACATGCGCATCGATCTTCTCCGCATAATCTATAAGCAGTCCGTAGTAGGAATCTACACGAATATTCGGCATACCGGATGTGACATCCTGTAGCATTTTAACACGTTCCTCTACTGAAAACAACGGAGTCTTGGCCTTGTTGTCCAGTACACAGACAACCACCTCGTCGAACATTCTTGCTGCCCGTCGGATGACATCCAGATGCCCAAAGGTCACCGGGTCAAAGCTGCCCGGATAGATTGCTTTAATCATGACAATCCTCGTTTTCTTTGCGATGCCTGTTCCGCCGTCTCGAGCCTTTCGCAGGGAAATCAAAACGGCTGCAGCATCGTTATTTTCTGCGGATAAACAGATGGCGCTGGGAGCGATAATCCTTTTCCCGGACAATCTCCAGTCCCGTCTCCTCCAGGAAGGAGAAATCGGTGTCCAGTGCCGTTTCCACAATGATCTGCGTGTCCTCTGTCACATAGGACATATCATCCAGTGCCGTCAGTACCCGCCGGCAGGTGTCGCTCTGGTAGGGCGGATCAAGGTAGATGATATCCGCCTGCTTTTCATGGATGTGGTGCAGTGCATTCATGACATCCATCTTCAAAAGGACGCCGTCCTCTTCAAAATGCGTCTTGTGCAGGTTCGCCTGAATGCAGGCAGCCGCGGTCTTCCCGTTCTCCACAAGGTACGCCTTCTTCGCTCCGCGAGAGAGCGCCTCGATGCCGATGGAGCCGCTTCCTGCACAAAGATCCAGGAAGACACAGCCCGGTACATCAAACTGAATGATATTAAACAACGTTTCCTTGATGATATCCTGGGTAGGCCTGGTATCCATCCCCTCCGGCACCATCAGCGGCATGCTTCGCGCCGTTCCGGCAATTACTCTCATTTTATTTACTCCTAACTATTCAGCAGCTGCCATATTTCAACGTACCCCCACTGCCTGCC
>CAVBQH010000165.1:0-5354 GCA_963597485.1 Acutalibacteraceae bacterium | reverse complement strand
AAGGTCCAGATTCAGCCGAAACCCCGGTGAGTCCACCTCCGCAATTAGGGAAAGTGCCGACTGCGTATCATTGATATAATTCGTGTGGTACATGGCCGGATTGGCCTCCATGCCAATGACCGTGCCCTGCCGGCGTGCCTCGTCTCCGATCGCTCGGAAAAAGGAAACCGCCTCTTCCTCCAGCCAAGAGCGGCAGGGCTCCTGCAGCTTCTCCTCCGGAATGTTCCGGTTTCTGGGGCACCCGAAGACCAGATTCCCGCAGCCAATGGCTGCCGCAAAGGAAATGGCCTTCCTCGTATAGTCCAGCAGAATCTCCCGCTCAGCCAGATCCCCGAACAGTCGTTCGTTTCGTCCATACCAGATGGACTGTATAGAAGGAACCGTAAATCCTTCTCCCTCCTGCAGGGTCCTCGCCCATTCGGCAGCCTCTGTCAGATGCTCATACGGAGCCTCCGGGAAGATCCTGGTCGGTGCAATCTCCAGACCGGTAAAGCCCAGGGAACGCATGTGCTCATACACACCTTTATCCTGTTCTTTTGTCCATGCAATATTGGAAACCGACAGCTTCATATCACTCTTCCCCTTTGTTACTGTTTCGTACTCCGCCGGGAGCCGTCGCCGACTGGCGCATGCTCATACCGCTCATCTTCCTCTCACCCAGTCCCTCACATGCCGTGCGATCACATACAGGCAGATCTCCACGTAGCCCATGTACCACAGCACGAAATTCATATGCGTGTGCACATAGGAATGGGATTTGGCCAGAATAAACCAGCTGACAGGCACCAGGAAGCTCACAATATACAGGGCAAGCTCCTCAGTCTGGAGTCTCCTCTTCCTGTAATCCCAGACAAGCATTGCAAACGGCACCAGGCATAGAAGCGGGAACAGACTCCCGTCGATTCCGGTGATAATCTCCGTTTTAAAATGAAAATATTTGCACAGCGTCGCCCAGGCCGAGGCATTGAGCCCTGCCTGCTCAAAGTCCGGAAGATTTTCAAAGGCATTTAAGTCTGCGCCGTAGGTTCTGCGCAGCACGTCCTCCTGAATAATCATGCGGATTCCCTCGGTAAGACTGCCGCCGGATTTCACCGGAGCATGCAGACAGATAGCCGCCGCAAAACCCAGAAGCGCAGCAATTCCCATACAGAAAATGGTCCCCACCAACAGCCTTGCTTTATCCGCATCCCGCTTTGCTGCCGCACCGGCAAGATCCACCAGAAGGAACATAATCACTCCCAGCATCACAGATGAAATGTACTCATAGCCGCACAGGCACTTGATCATAATGGTACCAAACACGAGCACGTATCCGGCCATCCTCCCAAAGCGCCGCTTCATCTTCAGACTGCACAAAAGCCCCGCCGCCATCGGCAGAAACCAGGTAAACTCCACCCAGTAGAGATTATTGGCAAAATTCACCACCCATGGCGAGAGCAGGAACACCACATAGAAGATGCCTGCCATCAGCCTTCCGTATTTGCGCAGGATCAACGCGCATACCAGCAGCAAAGTTCCCGCGGTTGCCAGTGCGCATAAGAGCCGCAGCACGTCATAGCAGTCCGAAAGTGCCTGCTCCATCCCTGCCGTCTCGATCACCGATGCATCCTTTAACAGGAGTGAGAGCTTCTGAAACACCTTGCCCTGCAGTCCATACTGGCTCTCATACGGAGAGGCCGCCTCCTCCGGTGCCGGAGTTCCGTCCGATAAGAGAATACTCGTACCAGAAAGGCTCCCGAGCTTCTCCGCATCCATCGGACTCTCCACGTCCAGAACCACCGTCAGCCAGTCGCTGCCCGCCTCTGATACCGCAAGGATCGCATGCTCCTCTCCATTGGAAAAACGAATCGAATTGCCCGGGACGACATATTCTTTCGTATATTCCGAAATCGGAAGGCGAATAGCAGGGTCCGTCCGATGATATCCCTGATTCCATTCCTCATCATCCGGAAACGCCGTCTGCGAGCCGCTCTCCCCGTCTATACGCGTGAGCTTTATAAGCCCAGTGCCGGACGGATTGGCAATTCCCTTCCACACCGCCTCGATTCCCGCCGTAACAAGCGCCTCGCTGTCCGACTGAAAATCGTCAAAGGTGTCATTGTTCCCGTTCAGGGAATTGAAGCTGTAATTCCACGCAAGAAGAACCAGCAAAACAAGGCATAGTCCCACCAGTCCCATCTTCTTAAACACTGAGGCTCCAAGGCCGGCTGTCTTTCCGAGGGCTTTCTCTGCCCCGGAAAAATCCCCAGGTCCCATGCCCCAGGCCAGGAGGCACAGCATGCCGCCCAGAATCAGCACCGTTATCAGCACCTTCTCCTGCGGGTTAAAATCTGCCTCTCCATAGCCAAAAGCGATCAGCAGCGGATCGTCCTTACTCTCCGTCATCCGGAAGCCCTCATCCACCAGAATAAGCGACGGCGGCGCATCGCATCCCTCCGCAGAAATCCGCAGCGTATAGGACTCTCCCTTTTTCAGGCCGCCTGCCATGGATGTACTCTCCAGTGAAAGCTTATAGGCATGGTCGCTTGGAATATCCGAAAGCGAAGCCTGCCCCTTTGCCATACGCTTTCCCGAGGCATCCAGCACCTCCAGTGCCAGCGTTCCCAAGCCGTTCTGCTCCGGGTTCTCCAAATATAAGACCGCACCGGCAAGGTAATCCTTCACCGGCGTAAAGCTCATCTCATAAGGACCCTCCGCCAGGCTATAGGTTCCCAGAATGCTGCTCTCACCCACATTCTCATAGGGCCTTGCATCCGTATAATAGCCGTGGTGGAAGCAATTCAAAACATTCATCGCCACCAGAAAGGCCAGCAAAATTACAATGCCAAGGCCTGCCATTACCTGCCGCCAACAGCAAAAGCCTGCTCCCGATTGGCCAGTACGTCTGTTCCTGATGTCTTCTTTTGTCCTCGTTCCTGCCATTATGCTTCGTCTCCACGTGGCCCGGCCGTCCGTTCTGCCACTCCTACAAACTCCCCAATAGCCGCCAGCACACTTTCCCCGTCCATGATGTAGCCATCTCTTCCTCCAAAGTCCTCTGCATACCGCGTCCGGTAATCGTACGCAGCCGGTTCGCCGGGCAGCTCGTTGACAAAGGGCTTTCCGCACAGATATTCATAAACTTCCCCGGCAGAAACCGGCTCAGTCGCAGGATGAAAGAGCTGCAGTCCCAGCTCCAGTGCCCGGTCAATGTCCCCCGAAAGGCGCGAAAGATCATAAAACTGATACCGGCTCCTGCTGTCTGTAAAATTCAGTGCTGAGAATCCCAGCCGCCCAAAGCAGGCCTTTACGTCTCCCATCTTCTCTTTTCCTGCGCAGAGACGATAAAAGCCGTTGTCTGTCTGCTCATACGTCTCCAAGAGCATCGGCTCCCTTTCCGAGAGCTCCGCAAACTTCTCCTGACGCAGCATGAACGGAATCACATGAATGTAATCATAGATAAAGTTCTTCTTGATATTGCGCCCGAACAGCCCCGGCAGCCGGATGATCAACGCATCCGGATATTCGCTCCGCACCCACTGCTCCAGCAGATACCGATTGTATCCGTATGGATGGAGCCCCTCGGTCACAATCTCCGTATTCTCATCCGCACCTGCCGGCGTCTTGAATACATCAATGGTAGAAATCAGCACCAGGCGCTTCGGCTGAATTCTGCGAATATTATCCTTGGCCTGCTCGATTAACGCCAGGTCCTTCTCCGGCGCTGTATTCGCCAGATATTTCTCCGCGCGAAGTCCTGCATAAATCAAAAGCTCCGGCCGCGTGCCGTATGCATCCTCGATGTTCTTTGTATTGTAGAGGCCGTCAAACTCTGCCTTTGCGCAGATGTTGCTGCCGACAAAGCCTGTATAGCCAACCAGTGCTCGCTGCATCGTTTGCTCCCTTCTATTGATTGATATTGGCAGCGACGGGTCCTGTCGCTGAATTTTCACATCACAGCTTCTCCACGCTCTCGAAGCTGTAGTGCTTACGCTTGAACACAAGGTCCATCAAGAGCTGCAGGTACTTGATGATGATCGTAAGGATTCCGAACAGTCCGAAGAATGCCACGGACAGGAACAGAATCGTCGTCGTCCACCCTTCGACGGGATGAATCACCACATACATTACCAGTGAGTAGACGATCATGAACACCGAGATCAGCATCATCACAACGGTCATCGACATGGAGAACCGATATCCCACCTGCGTGAACAATAACAGTGCATCTGCTGCCAGCTCAAATCGGTACCGCCTCTCCTGGCGGTCTGCCGGCGCATTAACAGCGCCATCACTCAACGTTGTCTCCTGCACTCTATAGCGAATCGTATCCGTCCTCAGCCCGCAGCTGGCATACACCGCCTTGCGGTATGGCGCCGTCTTGTTCATCGAGCTGATGCGGTTGATCACGCGGCGACTGAGGATACGAAACGACTCCGTAGTCATCTCATACGGAATGTCTGCATAGTGCCGGAATACCCGGTAGAACAGACGCGATGAGAGCTTCTCCCTCTTATCCGGTGAAGCACTTACGATATCAAAGCCCTCCAGACAACGCCGGTACACATCCATCACCAGCTCCGGCTCAAAGTCCATCACCGTCTGATCAAATTCAAAAACAAAATCGCCGATTGCCAGATCCATTCCCGCGTTCATCGCCAGCTCCAGTCCATGGAAATAGCTCATATTCACCACGGTGATGCTGATCCCCGGCACGCGCTCGCGGACCTTCCGTATGGCATCCAGACTCCCATCCCGGGAACAGTCATTCACGCAGATCAGCTCCGCATGCTCAAAGTTCTGCTTCAGAATTCCGGCAATCGCCTCCAGAAAGCCGCCGATCCGGGCTTGCGCATTATGAACATAGATCACCGCAGAGGCGAAGTTCTTCTCCATATCATTTCTCCTAAAGATGCCGCTGCCGAAATGAAGGCGACAGAGTGGCGGAAATCGCTACAGCACTTCATCCAGGTCATATACTGTATTTATCTTCCCGGACAGAACCCCCACAAAGGTCGGATTCTCCGAATACACCCGTACCACAGTCGGCCGGGAATCATCAATTTCTGAGCTTGTAAGTATGGGCTTCATCGAAAAAAGCGAGCTTTTATAGGTAAACCGGTACTCGTCCTTCAAATACTTTTCTGCCAGGTTCGCCATGTAGGGGAAGGCGGTTTCCGGCCTTTGCGGGCATTCGTTGCAGTTGCCGAGGCGCTCTGCCGTGCAGTAATCGCCCGCCCTTTCCTGACAGGCAAAGGTCGGCACGCTCTCATAGCTCGTTTCATGCGGTGTAAAGGTCACGGACGTTAAGGAGTGAAGGCCGGTTTTACCGAAGGGCATAATGGAGAAAAACGGCCCATCCATCACTGTAAAGC
>CAVBQH010000164.1:0-5411 GCA_963597485.1 Acutalibacteraceae bacterium | reverse complement strand
GATTTGCAGAATGACACGCCCGTCCTCCGGAATGTCCGGCCTTGCAAAGGTTCTTTCGTAGCTGCAGATCCCGCGGTAATAGTCGTTCCCGCCATCCTGTCCGTCCTTAGCATTCCAGGTGTGCGGAAGCGTTACGGACTCTTTCTGCCCCTTCTTTGTGAAAATCCAGTTTGTATCAAGCTGATTGTGTGTGCTCATATGCCTCCCCTTCAGATTCCGGCATTTTCAGCGGTAGGCCCCAAACCAGTGCATCCTGCCGCCCCCAATCACCGGATTACTATGGATAACGTATCTGCGCATCCACATTGAGGTTTCCCATAACCTATCTCATATTTTTCTCAATGACTCGCGCTCTCTCTGCCTTCTTCTGCTCCTCGATGCTCTTCTGAATCTCCACCATCTTCTCTTTGTCCAGATCACAGAAGCGCATCGCAATCAGTGATACAATCCAGCCCAGGATCGGCAGGCCAAAGTACAGGAACATCGTCATCCAAAACAACGGGCTCGTGCAGGCATCACCCGGCTGCGGCATGGTATCGGTATAGCCGATGAGCGCGACCGCTGCAGTGGCAATGACGGCGCCGACCGAGGAAATCAGTTTATCCAGCAGGCTGTAGGCTCCGGATACGACGGCCGGAATGAACCGTCCGCTTCGGTACAGCTCATAGTCAATGACATCCGCCATAAAGGACGCTCCGCACGTGGTCACACACATCTTGGTGCCGTTGAGTGCCAGAGTCAGCAGTACATACAGGATCATGATGACGCCGGCAGAGGCAATCTTTGTCGGATCAATCACAACGAAATAAATAACCATAACCGCCGCCACTACAATGCAGGCGCTGCTCCAGGTCACGATTCCCTTCCTGCTGCCGTGCTTGCCCGCGTATTTGGCTCCGAAAATGGCGAAAATAATGGAAGGAAGCATGGCCACCACACTCAGAATGGTTGAGAGCGACATATTTCCAATGATGATGCCGAACAGCATGGTACCGATGATGGACTGGCTCGCCACCTGCTGCGCGATCTTATCCGAGGCCTGTGCGGCAATGTAGCACTGAAGCGGCCGGTTGTCCCGGAAGACTGCCAGCATATCCTTGAGTTTCAGACGATCCTTTTTCCCGATGCTCGCAAAGGTTTCCGGCTTGTCATAGGATGAAACGCCAATGCATACCAGTGTTGTTCCAACAAGTCCTGCCAGAAGAACAATGTGCACTGCCGCTGAGAGAAACTCCTGGTTGTACGTTCCGCCGCAGCGAGGCAACAGAATCACGTTCAGCAAAATGGAAAATGCCATGGGAACCATGTAGTTGAAGATGGTCGTCCACACGCCAATCATCGGCCGCTGCTTGGGATCGTTGCTTAAAATAGCCGGAATTGTCTGGATGGTCATGTTGTTGATGGTGTATCCGATCACGTACAGGACATACAAAGCCGTGAACATTGCCGTTCCAAAGCCCTTGCCGGAGAGCACATCGAACATCAAAAGCAGCGCCAATGCTTCAATCAGAAAGCCGCTCACTAGCAATACCCGCAGCTTGCCGAACCGCGTATTGACACGGTCATACACAAATGCAACCAGAAAATCCGTGACCGCATCAAAAATACGGGTTCCCATCAAAATAACGCCGACAGCCGCCGTCGCAATCCCATAGCCAATGCTGGCCGAATAGCTTGCCATGCCGATGAGTGAATATACGCTTAGCCCCCAAAGCGCATTGCACGCATACAGCACGATTTGCCATGTTTTCGCACGGCGGTACTGTACCCCATCCATTTCACTGCATGTTTGTCTGTGTTTTGTCATACTTACCTCCCTCCGCCGCGGCCCCTCTGCGGCTGTATCCTTGAACATCCCGCACATGCGGTTTCGAAGGACCTTTCCGAAGATGCTCCTCCTGCATTTCTCGACCTTATCGGGAATACGCTCCCTACAAGATTCTTCGGTTTCTCCTTGCATAGCTTCAATGTAGCAAGCATTTCGTGGGCTATATATGCATGTATTCGTGTTTGAGGATACTTTTTCCGGATTATTTGGCGAGCTTTTTATTTTTTATCCCATTTGACGAATTTTCACGCTGTGCAATATGTGGTATAAGAAATGTACGGAGGTTATTTGTATTATGGAAGTAACACAAAACATGCATCTGTTTTCCGAGCTGATTCAATGCGGCGGTTCCCTCTACACCTGGTGTTATGACACCGCCGGCACACTTCTATACAGCAACTGCCCGGATGAAGCCTTTCTTGCCAGTGCCTTTGACCTGTTCGGCTGCAAAACGGCCATGCTCTCCTATGCTGAGCACGGACATTCCCCCTTAAGTCTTGGTACGGCCATCGGTGTAATCTGGGCTGCGGCCTTTGAACGGGAAAATGATACTTTAAAGCGAATCTGGGTGATCGGTCCTGCGTTTTATCGCGACGTGTCATTAAAGGGAATTAAGAACGGGCTGGAATACTATGACCGACTGGATACGAGCGTTGCATGGAATCTGCATCTGTATGATGTACTGAAGCAAATCCCGGTCCTCCAGAATACCCTTCTCGACCGCTATACGCTCATGCTGCACTACTGCGTAAGCGGAGAACACCTTTTGCAAAGTGATATCCGAAGTGAAGCGGCAATCACGCTGTGGGAGGGCGCGTCGCAGGCCGGGCGCGACCGGTACCGGGTCTGGCAGTCGGAGCAGGGGCTCCTTGAGATGGTGCGAAACGGCGACCTAAACTACCGGCAGGCGCTTTCTGCCAGCAGCAGCATCAGCAGCGGCGTCCCCCTGCAAAGTGACGATGCACTGCGCCAGGGGAAGACATCGGTCATCGTCTTCACCTCCCTTGTCTGCCGGGCTGCCATCGAGGGCGGACTGTCCGCGGAGGAAGCCTACGCCCTTGGAGACAATTATATACAGACCGCCGAGCAAGCCCAAAGCATCAGTGACCTCGGAGCATTGGCACATATGATGTACGAGGATTTCATCCAGCGCGTACACGACAAGAAGAAAAATCCGGCTCTTAGCCGGCCGATCCGGAAATGCACAGAGTACATTGATGCACATCCGGAGCAGAAAATAAACGCTGCCAGCCTTTCTCTCCTGACCGGCTATACAACCTATTATCTCACGCAGAAATTTAAAGAGGAAACCGGCTGCAGCGTAAATGACTATATAAAGAGGTCTAAGATCAACCGTGCGAAGGTTCTGTTAAAAAGCACAGATAAGACCATTCGGGAGATCGCCCAGGACCTCGGCTTTTCCAGCAGAAACTATTTCAGCCGCGTATTTCAAGAGGAAACCGGACAAACACCCGTTGAATTCCGCAGTTGACATATGTCCGAAATCGTACTATCGTTATCAGTAATGTACGATTTCGGACATATAGGAGGTTTTTATGCAGCAGATTCAGCTCTCTGAGCACTTTACCGTCCGTAAGCTTTTGCGCTTTACGCTCCCTTCCATCGCCATGATGATCTTCACCTCCATCTACGGCGTCGTGGATGGCTTTTTTGTCTCCAACTACGCAGGTGCCACGGCCTTTGCCGCCGTGAACCTGATTCTGCCCTACACCATGATGTTCGGCGGTATCGGCTTTATGTTCGGAAGCGGAGGTACCGCTCTGGTATCCATGGTCCGTGGTCAGGGGCATCACGAAGAGGCCAATGAAATCTTCTCTTTGGTGGTTTACGTACTGCTGGCTGTCGGTATCATTTTATCTGTCATCGGCTTTCTTACGCTCCGGCCGGTAGCGATTCTCCTGGGAGCCACCGACACGATGCTCCCCTACTGCATTGCCTACGGCCGCGTTCTGATGCTCGGTCAGTGCTCCTTTATGCTGCAGTACTTTTTCCAGAACTTTCTGATCGCAGCAGAGAAGCCGCACCTGGGTCTTGCTGTCACGGTGGCAGCCGGAGTCACGAACATGGTGCTGGACGGCGTTTTTCTGGCCGTCTTCTCCATGGGTGTCACCGGTGCTGCCATTGCAACCGTCATCAGCCAGTGCATTGGCGGCCTGCTGCCACTGATCTACTTCATCCTCCCCGGCAACAGTCCGCTTCACCTTGGGAAAACGCACTGGAACCCCTCCGCCATCGGCAAGGTCATTTTAAACGGCTCCTCGGAGCTGATGACAAATCTCTCGTCAAACCTGGTGACAATGCTCTACAATATGCAGCTGATGAAGCTGGCCGGGGAGAACGGTGTCGCAGCTTATGGCGTGATCATGTACGTATTCTTTATTTTCGCTGCGGTATTCATCGGATATTCGATGGGCAGCGCTTCCATTGTCAGCTATCACTACGGCGCAGGAAACCACGCGGAGCTGCAGGGACTGCGCCGCAAGGGTCTTGGCATCATTGCGGCTTCTTCCGTACTTTTGACCGTCCTGGCGCAAATCTTTGCACGGCCGCTTGCCATGATCTTTGTCAGCTATGACGCCGCGCTTTTGGAGCTGACCGTCCACGGATTCCGGATTTTCATCTTCACGTTCCTGTTGATGGGCTTTAATATCTGGGGATCTTCGTTCTTTACAGCGTTAAATGACGGGAAAATATCCGCCCTGATCTCCTTCGGACGAACCCTTGTGTTTCAGCTCCTGGCCATTCTGGTGCTGCCGCTTCTGCTGGGTCTCAACGGCGTGTGGTCTGCCAACATTCTGGCTGAGGGCCTGGCACTGTTCCTGACAGGCTGGTGCCTGCGGCATTATCAGAGCAAGTATCACTATTGATGCATCCGCCACCCTGTCGCTTGGCTAGCGGATGCCCCAGCAACTGCACACTGACTACGCGAGGAAATGTCATGAATTCTACGGTAAAAGAATTTAATCAGCTGGTTGAAAAGATCAACAGCGCCTATCATGATTTTGCCACGGCCTGCGGCATGTCCGATGCGGACTTTCTGGTGCTGTATTCGCTGCTGGCGCACGAGGGCAGCTGCAGGCAATCGGTCCTCTACCACGAAACCGGTCAGCCCAAGTCCACCATTAACACCTCGGTGCAGCGTCTGCAGCGGCAGGGCGTCCTGCTGGTCACAAAGGGAGATAAGCGCAACACGCTTGTTTCTTTGACCAAAGAGGGTCGGTGCCTTGCCGAACGCACGGCCGGCGTCCTGATTGCCGCTGAGGACCGCTTCTACAGCTCCATTCCCGCGGGGGATGCAGACATCTTCCTCCGGGTGAACCGGCAGTACCTTTCCGCGCTTCAGGAAAGTGTCCAAAGACAAAAAAAAGCTCCGCAGGGAGAACCTGCGGAGTTTTGATCGTATTGTGAATGAGCTTTGTTCACCAGTGCATCGATTTTTAAATAACTGGCCCATTTTCCTGATTGCACGTGTCAAAAATCCTCAGTGTAGCCCGCTTTAAAAAAGTCCAGGCAGCGCTGCTTGTAGTCAGGAGCCTCATCATAGACACCATGTCCATAGCTG